>NZ_JVOR01000075.1:0-12344 GCF_001054715.1 Acinetobacter sp. 243_ASPC
GCAATGATCGTACCTGTAACAATCGTCACAAACACAATAGTCCTTTAGCTATCGAAACAACTTGGAAGGTACTTGATAATTTCAAGATGGAGGGCGGCATGTGGTCGGCGGTTTATGAACCAAAATATGTTGAGCAGTTTAAATGGATAATTCAATATACGGTTATTCTGATACAGCTCAATGGATATGATGATTCTGCAATTTTAATTGCATCGTTAAGTATCTTAATTTTGGCGATAGACATGAAATTATGGTATAATAATAGTAGCATGTCTAAAATTAACTTGGGTGTGGAACCACAATGCTATTGTTGTAATAGGCTAATGAAGATATCACCTAACAGTGACGTAAGCATGAACCCTAATGATGATACTGGTAGTCGAATCAGCAATGATCGTACCTGTAACAATCGTCACAAACACAATAGTCCTCCCCTTCTTTATCATTATGAGATAGCTTAACAAGTACATAATGACAGCGAGTTTACATGCTATTCCATGATTATTTTTCAGATAACTTCGATATTATTTTCAAACTATTCAAACAAAAAAATCATGCTACTTATGAAAGTAAATATCATACCAATTACTTATCATTGAAAGGCTTTGAACAGAATTTAAAATCCCATAAAACGAATCTGATTTCTGCAATCAAATCAAAAACTTTTAGGTTCTCTTCTTTATATCCAGTCGTTATCTACGATAAAAAAAAGCCTGAAAAAAAACCTAGATTAATCTGTATTCCAACGATCCAAGATCGGCTAGTACAAATGATCTTGATTAAATATTTGGCAGAACATCGTAAAGATGATTTAGCTATGTTCAAAAGTAGCGATTTTTCAGTTGAGGGAGTAGGAATAATACAAGCTAGACAAAAAGCAAAAGACCTACGCTCTACCAAAGAATTTGTCTTGAAAACCGATATTTCTTCATTTTTTGACAACTTGGATCGTTCTCAATTAATCAAGGATTTCAGGCAAACTCTACCTTTGGATATCTTCTATCTTTTTGAATCAATCGTAAAATGTGATCCACTTATACCTTTAGACTATTCAAAAAACAGAAAGCAGCTCATTCAATCTAAGTCAGGCAAAGGAGTTCGACAAGGTATGCCATTGTCTCCTTTAATAGCGTCTTTTTATCTTTCCGAATTTGATGAATGGCTAAAAAGAAAGAAATACAAGCATGTTAGATATGCAGATGATCTCATCTTCTTTTTGGATTCAAAAGAACAATGTGAATCCGTGTTTCTCGAAGTAGAACAACAATTAAAAAATATTCAGCTAAGCCTACCTAGGATAGATCAAAAAAGTAAAACCCAAATTATTGCTCCGTACCAACCTGTCACATTCCTAGGGTTGGATTTATCATATGAAAACGAAGAATATAACTGGTACATTCCAAGTCATATTATTGCGAACGTAGAAGATTCCCTTGTAGAGTTAACCTCGATATCAAAGAATATTCAGAAAAAGCTAACTTTTTCAAAGACAATAAATCGCATGGAACAAATTGTTCTGGGTTACGCACATTGTTATAAAGACGCTGAATCCAAAAACCTAAAGGACTTTAGAAATAGGCTTTGTGATACCCAAAGCAGAGCAATAAATATGCTATTTAAAAATTTAGGGATTGATATATCCAAAGTTCAACCAGATCATAAAAGCTATCTTATTGGAACATCAAAATTACCCCCATTGAAGAAAACTAAATAACATCCGATATCAAAAATAATAGATAAATATAAAAGGATATCTACGCCAAAGTCTGTCGCAATACTCCTTTTATTACATGATAAAAACAGTATTTATCGGTAAACTAACCACAATTTGCTTCATATTTTAATAATGTTCAAGATGACTCAGGTTCAATTGCAACAACTACAAAGACAGCTTTGGAATATTGCCAATGATTTACGTGGAAAAATGGGTGCTTGAATAGCCACCGATTTTGTAGACATCTTTTAGTTAGATAAAATGGCTAATTAACGAGGTGCTTATGAGCAGTAAACGATACCCTGAAGAATTCAAAATTGAAGCAGTAAAACAAGTCACTGAGAAAGGTTATAGTGTGGCCGAGGTTGCTACACGTTTAGGAACCACCACCCATAGTCTTTATACCTGGATTAAACGTTATGATCCACAGCAGCCCAAGATAATAGAATCTAATGATCCAAGCGCAGAATTAGCAAAGTTAAAAAAAGAACTGCAACGGGTTACTGAAGAAAGGGACATATTAAAAAAGGCCGCGGTGTACTTCGCAAGCCAGTCCAAATGAGGTACGCCTTTATTCAGGACAATCAGCACATATGGCCTGTTCGTCGTTTATGTTCAACGTTAGATGTTCATCACAGTGGTTATTACGCATGGTTAAAGCAACCCACCAGTAAAACTGCAAGGAAACGGCAACAGCTTTCAGGACTGATTAAACAGTTCTGGCTGGAATCTGGCGGAGTCTATGGCTATCGCAAGATTCACTGTGATTTGAAAGATGTTGGCGAAAGTTGCGGGATCAATCGAGTACATCTGCTGATGGAAGCAGATGGTCTTAAATCACAGCGTGGTTATCGTAAGCCTAGAGCTTACGCTGGTACTCCGGCTGTCATTGCCGCAAACAGCTTAAATCGACAGTTTAATCCAACTGAGCCGAACCAATTATGGGTGACGGACATTACCTATATCCGTACACATGAAGGGTGGTTTTATCTTGCAGTTGTGATTGACCTGTTTTCACGTCTTGTTGTTGTCTGGTCTATGAAATAAAGAATCACGACAGATCTGGTTTTAGATGCGTTATTGATGGCTTTGTGGCGGAGAAATCCAAAGAACAAAGTCCTAATCCATTCTGATCAGGGTAGCCAATATACCAGCCATGAATGGCAGACATTTCTCAGGCATCATAATCCTGAAAGTAGTATGAGTCGTAGAGGCAATTGCCATGACAATGCTGTTGCAGAAAGCTTCTTTCAGCTATTAAAGCGGGAACGAATTAAAAAGAGAATCTATGCAACTAGAACTGGAGCAAGATCCGATATCTTTGAATATATTGAGATGTTCTATAATTCAAAACGCAGACATGGTTCAAATGGTCAGCGTTCTCCATTAGATTATGAAAAGGCCAATCAAAAGATGGTTATGTGTGTCTAGAATTTTGGTGGCTATTCACCTCTCATTTTTTTGTATATACGACACAGTTAATTTAAATTATTTATATCACATCTATGGAAATGCTATTCAATTTGAATAGCCAATCTAAAGTAATAAACCATCACTTGTATTTTTAATCGTAAACTTTTCAACAAGTTCAATAAATTCATCTTTAGGTGGAATTGTGTCACCCACCAACAGATTACGTTTGCTCAAAGCAACAAAGAGCGCTATTGAATACGCCTGGCAGTTAATCGACTTTTGCGGGTTAAACTCAATATCAGTAAATGCATCATATGCAAGTGCTTGTTGCTTTAGGTCATCATTCAGATTGAGTGCATTCAAATAAATCCAGTCGTAAAAGGCTGTTTTAGGTTCAAGTTGCCAACGTGTATCTCGATATTCAAAAGCAATCAAATTGCCTGAATTTTTAAGGCGCTTATTCTTTTTCGCATCTCGTGAACTCATATCCATAATGTCCTTATACGGACCGCCGTCAGAGAATACTTTGGATGATTGAAAGATACTTTCGACACTAATATTCTTTCCACTTTTGGTTTTAAACATGAGATTGAAAGCACTGAGTTGTGTTCCTAATTCAATTTCAGACTTGCTCGAAATCTCTAGAAGCTTGGCTTCTGGATTCCGTATACGATATGCTTCATGCAAGGATCGAATCGACTTTTGTTTTTGTGTGAAGTGCATTCCGGCAAACCATTCAAACTCAACATCAACAATATCTACAAGCGTAGCGCCGTCCAGTTTAGGCACAAATACTGGTCTTTTCGCCATGATGATTTCCTTATCTTTTATCAAATACTGTTTTATTGACATTAAGCTTGAAGCCTAAACCGTTTACCCATAATAGCTCAGGGTCTTGTTCAATTACATGAATCTCTTGAATAAATTCTTTAGGAATATTCCCTTGATAAAGAATTTCCGACTCATTTAAGTAAGGGTAAGTAAACAATTCAATATCAATTGTCGATTCAAATATATCCAAAAATACTTTGTGGGATTTTCTTTCTTCGCTAGTCTTAGTTCTTTCGGTAAAATGTGCCGCATTCTTCTTACAGAAAATTGCTTTATCTAGATAATCAAAATCATTCAATAAACTTAAATCTGGATTGGTATTACCCGACAACAATTCAGGAGAAATTTTTAATACAACCCAATCTTCTAACCCTATCATAGCCCTATATTTATAAAACATTTTCCAGTTTGGATGACTAAATGACAGGGAGATAGAGTCTTTTATACCATCTAGACGCTTTTCATCATTATATTTATATTCAATATTTTGCTCTTCCAAGGTTTTCTTCGTGAGTAAACCTTTTGATAAAATAGAAGGTAAATTACCTTTGTGTGTAAAGTGATATAATGCATTAATTTTTTTACATTTTATTGGATAAAATGACATTTTTTCAATGATCTTCGCCCACTGCGCTTCATTGAGTATTGAATCAGCATAGATACTTTTTTCCCAACTGTCGTGTATACATTTCAGTTTTGGTAGCGATTTTTCACCTGTCAAATAATAACGAATATAGATAAATTCAACCAATCCTTTCGGCAGGGCATCTAGCTTAATGTCTATTATTTGGCTAGATATAGCCGGTATAGGTGGACAATTTTGGGGTGCTAATTGAGGAGTTTTACTCTCATTATCAACTCTTATAGAGTGGCTTTTCTTTAAAATTTCTTCGGAAGCAACTTTTGCTTTTAATCCTTTATTTTTAGATTCAATTTCAAGTTTATTATGCTCTTCTATAAGTAAAGCTAGACGTTCTGCACGTTTTTTTGCCTCTAAAACTTCAAGTTCTTTACGCGCTCGCTCCTGATAATCTTTATTGTATTCAAAAAAATCTATCAGAGAAACTTCTTCTAAACCCGCATCTTTTCTATTTTTATTTATTTCAATCACTTTGGCTTTAGTGCGATGATAATCTTTTTCATATTCTTCTTTTTGATATTTATCAGTTTTATCGGCCAGCTCTGCTGTAGCTTTTTCTAACTGAGCTGCACCCTCATGTATTGCCTCTAGTCCTTTAAACAGTAAGTCTTTACTCGTATTATAGTTTTTTTTGATATCTTTTAAAGCTTGCTCTTTTTTTTCAGCTTGAGATTTGTCTTTATGAGGACTATTTGAACCAAATGCATTAATTAGAGGCGCTATTAAAATAAATAGTAAGAAGAATCCTCCTATTAAAAAAAGAATTTCCATTATACCCCTCACATAAATTTAATATAGCTCAGGCACTCTTTTGAGTACCTCTAAAACCTTTCTTATAAACCATAAAGGCTAAAAAAGTTTATTTTACTTTTTTAGCCTTTTTCACAAGCTTACTCGCTTCCCGTTCTGCCTGGATTTTAGCAAGCAAGCTTTCCGCACTGTTTACGCCCGTGATGAGGTCTTGATGCTGTTCACGCCATTCGGCAGTCAGTTCACCGCTAAAGGCTTTGGCTAAAATAGATTGAGTCAGAAAATTCACTCGTTTTTGGGCTGATTTAATAGTTTCTTCAATTCGCTTACTTAATTCGAGCAACTGCTTAACTCTTAATACAACCTCATTTTGATGGTCAATACATGGTAATTGAATTTTCAAACTAGCAATTTCTTTACTATTGATATTATTCACGCCACTTGTTGAACGAGCAATATTCTCAATAGTTTGTCTTGTTTGAGGAGCTTGTAAAAAATATTGAATAAATTGGGGATTCACAGAATCATTAAATCTTAGACGTATTAGATAGCCTGCATATAACACGACTTTATCTAATTCATCAGCTATTGCTGATTTCCCAACAAGGTCAAGACTACCGTTTGAACGTATTAACAGTAAATCACCTTTAGATAACTGAAGCTGCTTAATTTCTTTAGACTCAAATTCTGCATACTTTAGATTGGTAAAATCTATTGTTCCATCATCTGCAATATTAGGAATACGTAAAACAGGGACAGCATCAATTAAACTTTCAGAGCATTTTTTTGATGTTCCATAACGCACATCAGTTAAATAATCAGAAAGGCTTTCTACTGATAATTGATTAAAACCTTGATTGATTAATTCACCACTCACCGCATCCGCCAAAACCGACTGACGGAATTTTTTAAGGATGGCAGGAATAGCATCTAAACGCGCTTTAATTTGCTCAACCTGAGCAAGCATGATATCAAGCTGACGAACGATTTCTTGTTGTTCGGCTTCAGTAGGTACAAGAAAATCCAAGTTTCTAATAAATTCACCAGAAATTGCTTTAAAAGTTGTTCCTGTTCCTTGTTGACTCAACCATGGCTCAAGATATTTAAAATAATAGAGAAGGTATGAGAATCCAATATCTGATGGAGATCTAATCGCTGCCAATCCACGTCCAATAGCAGTTGTTTCATTTGCTAAATTTGTTGGTCCCACAGGTGCTCTTACAGATAGTAAAATGTCGTTTTTTTTAGCAATTTTTTTAGGTGCCGTACAGTAATTTCTAGGAGTAGGATGCAATTTACCAAACTCAGTTTTACCTTGATAAAATACAATCCCCTGCTTATTTTGATTTACAGTCGTGCCTTCGGGAGACTGACCTAGAATAATTTCGCATACATCTACTAGTTTGGTACTCGCCCAACTTAAAGGCAAATTATCTAAACTCATGCTTGTTCACCATTTGCCAAACCTAACGCATCTGCCAAAAGTTGTTTTTGCGTATTGACTTGCTCTGTTTCACCTAAAGCCTGCATTAAGGCATCTAACTCTTT
Source organism: Acinetobacter sp. 243_ASPC (assembly GCF_001054715.1). NCBI lineage: Bacteria > Pseudomonadati > Pseudomonadota > Gammaproteobacteria > Moraxellales > Moraxellaceae > Acinetobacter > Acinetobacter sp. 243_ASPC. Next base: position 6,897 of record NZ_JVOR01000075.1, read on the forward strand.
TAGCGCTTGAGTCAGTTCCGACATTGCCTCACTTGCCAACACATGCGGTTCAGGTAAGTTCGCAGCATCCATTGCATCATTGTCTTTTAACCATGAAATATCTAAAGAATCTCCCTTCTGTTCTTTAATCCATTCACGGCTAAACTTACGCCAACGGCTATTTTCAAGCATTTGCTCTTGGCTTTCTTCCGTGAGTGACCACTCACCTTCTGTACGAGCTGATAAACCTTTCGGGTCTGTGCCATACACAGTTTCAAAACCTTCTAAGTGGCTTTCCGTAAATGGCGTACGCTTACCAAAACTTGGCATATTGGTACGTAAGTCATAGACCCATGTTTCCGTTGTGCAGTTTTCATCTTGTAAAGGATTGGCTTCTGTTCCTTTCGTGAAAAATAGCACATTGGTTTTTACACCTTGCGCATAGAAAATCCCTGTCGGCAAACGCAAAATCGTATGCACATTACATTTGTTCATCAGGTCCTGACGAATTGCTGTCCCTTGCCCAGCTTCAAACAAAACGTTATCTGGCAATACAACTGCTGCTCGACCGCTTGGTTTTAAGTTTTTATAAATATGCTGTAAAAATGCCAATTGCTTATTTGAGGTATTAAATGGCAAATCATCACGGGTAATACTCGCTTCACCACCTTTAGATGTACCAAATGGCGGATTGGCTAAAATTACATCCGCTTTTGCCAACGCCTGCCCTACAGGACCAAGCGAGTTACCCAGCTTGATTGCACCTTGCTCACCACCAATATCATGCAGTAAACAGTTCATTTGTGCTAAACGGCGCGTATTCGGAACAAGCTCAACACCAACAAAAGCATCTAAAGTATAGAACTGAGTTTCTTGTTCAGTCAGTGCATATAAATCATGGTGCTGTCGTATATACGCATCCGCAGCAATTAAAAAGCCCGCCGTACCACATGCAGGATCTTGAATCACTTCACTTGGCTTTGGTTGCATACAACGCACAATAGAGTTAATCAATGGACGTGGCGTAAAGTACTGACCTGCACCAGATTTAGTTTCAGTTGCGTTCTTTTCTAATAAGCCTTCGTATAGGTCGCCTAAACCATCCGCTTTAATACTAAACCAGTCTAGTTTGTCAAATTCATTGATCAACTGCTGCAAATGACGTGGCTCACGTAAATATGTCTGTGCATTTGCATAGATCGAAGCAATCAATTCATGCTGGCTTTGCGACAGATCTAAAAGCATTTGCTTATAAAAGTTCAGTAAATCAATACCTGTGTGATCTTTAAATTTCACCCACTTATATTTTTCAGGATAAATCTTTGCAAGTGTTGAAAACTCGTCATCTAGCTCATCCACCATTTTAACGAAGAGCAGCATCACCAGTTCAGACACATAGTTGCTATAGTTAATCCCGTCATCTTTCAATACATCGCAAAGATTCCAGAGTTTTTGGACAATATCATTTTGTGTCATGTGCTGCACTTCATCAGAAAATGTGAAAAATATAGAAATTTAATTACGGGTGGATTGTAACAGTTAGGATGCCTGCCACAACCCTTCATTGATATCATCGACCAGTTTTTCAACGTCACTATCAAGTAACTTGCTCAGGCGTTTTACCCCACCATCTTTGGCGAATTGATGGTGAATCATATTTTTGTCAACCACCACCTCTTTGGCAATAAACAGGGTTAAACGTGCCAACCATTGCTTCTGATCTTCCGTCCATGCACGCTGCTGTAGAATCCTGTTTAGCCCCCGCTGATAACGCTCTTCGACAGAAGAAATTTCTTCACCCAATGTTGAACGGCGAATCATAGAGATGATCTGTGAAGCATATGTTTGATTTGACTCATTGCCACCTAGTGCCTGTGTCAGCTTGCTTTGGGTAAAGCCCTTTCTAGTCAACAAGTTTTCCAGTTCTCGCAACTGCTCACGAGTCAGATCTGATGGTCGTGTAACAACCGCTTTGATAGCGGCATTGTCGTTCACGGCTGTTTTAACGAAGCTATCAAAATATTCCAGATAATCTTCAGGCTGTTGATGTGCCGTATCTACGACGCGTTCAATCAGTTCGTCTTTCTCATCCGAGATAATGGGTAAATCCAAGGTGCCGAGAGCACTACAAACCTCAGCCAATCGTGCTTCTAAAATCGCACTGTTCTGCTGTAGCCAATTGCCAAGATCATCCACGCCTTTAGCACGCAGCATTTGTGGTAGCTTAAATGAATCAACCTTAAAGTTTTCTTTGATTTTTCCAAGTGCTTCACGCAGTTTGACCTGATCAGGATGATGCTTAAATTTCTCAGCCTTACCTAAAATACGGGTTACTTTCTGAATAAATTCATCGAGAACGATATCCGCTTGCGTACGCTTGACTTCATCAATACAAGGAACATTGATTGCTTTAGCTTTCTGCATCAATTCAGGATCACTTAACTCACGAATCAACTGATCAATGCTGATATTTGGACGCACGACAATTGGTTGCATGGTATTCACCACTTGCAAGGTCGCAAAAATATCTACGGCGTCGTATATACGGAATTCTGTTTTACCAATATCAGGACATAACCGAGTTGCACGACCGAGCATCTGTTCAAACAGCACACGTGAACGAACTTTACGCATAAACACCAGATTACAGATTTTAGGTACATCAATACCCGTGGTAAGCAAATCTACGGTGACGGCGATATTCGGAAACTTATTCTTTTTATAACTCTCTACCAGTTTGCTTGGCTGATCTGCATTGCCTGTAATTTTCACCACAGCATCATTATTCCAGTCTTTCCCATATTTCTCTTTGAAAAGCTCATTTAACAATGCTACCACCTGATCCGCATGACGATCCGTCACACAGAAAATCATGGTCTTTTCATCACCGAGTGGATTGAGGTCTTCAACCAATGCCTGACATATGACTTTATTGAAGCTTTCATTGATCACGCGTCGGTTAAAGTCTGCGACATCAAAATCCATGTCATCGGGTATCAGCGCCGTGGTCTTTTGCCCGGTGGCATTAGTCATCACCTGAACGCTTGTCCCTTTAGGTATTTCAATACCTGCCTGACTAAGTTTGGTGATGTAGCGAATTGGTTTGTCATAGTTGACTAAATAGCCTTCTTCTACAGCACGAGTAAAACTGTAGGTGAATACAGGTTTATCAAAAATCTCCGTTGTATGTAGTGCAGGTGTTGCAGTCAAACCAATCAAGGTGGCATCAAAATAGTCGATTACACGCTTATAGGTAGATAGATACTGTGCTTCATCACGAATCTTTTCCTCACCTTCAGTCATTTCCTTATCCAGGGTATAACCACGGTGTGCTTCATCAATGATGATACAGTCGTAAAAATCGATTGGCAGTGGTGTATCACTGTTAAACAGACGATGTACCAAGCTTTGCACTGTAGCAACTTGAAATTCAGGACGTTCAGTAGTATCTACACCTAAATCGGCAACCGTATAGATTTGTGCCAGGGTTTGGCCTTGCTCAATAACTTCAGCACCAAATGCATCAAATGCCTGTGTGCCTAAAGTAGAACGATCAACCAGGAACAATATATGCTTAAAACGCTGGCTTTTGATTAATCGGTACATTAGACCAGTCGCTAAACGTGTTTTACCTGTGCCTGTTGCCATAGCCAATAAAATACGTTGCTTGTCTTTGGCAATCGCATGTTCAACGGCTTTAATTCCTTCACGCTGATAGGCACGATCATTGAATGGCAGAATCTCAGTCTGTTCTAAATATTCATCTGCACGTTCAATATCCTGCTCAAGTTTTCGTTTCAACCCTGCTGGTGAATGGAAACCCTGCAACACTCTAGAAATGTTAGATGGATGTCGTACATCACGGAACCAGACTCCTCCCTCATCAGCTAAACGCTTAGACTGCTTTTGACCATTACATGCATACACAAAAGGAATGTGGTAGACCTTTTCCTCAGATGTCCACGGCGTATTCTTGTATGGCTTGTCTAAATCAGACGCAAATTGAAAGCCTTGTGAGTAACGCTCCGCCTGACGAATATACTGACTGACGGTTTTGTTCTGCTTTTTTGCCTCGACCACTGCAACAGGCATCAAGCCTTCAAAAAGTACATAATCTGCAAAACCCTCTTCACCATCCAGTAACGTCGGATATTCTGCTATTGCAAGGTTTAAACCTTTTTGCGGGTGAACGCCGTTGCTATACCTTAAAAGCTGTGTATCTGCCTGCCAACCTGCGAGCTGAAGCTGACGGTCAATGAGCTCTCGTGTTTCAGCCTCGGACAATTCAAATGAAGCATTGGCTATATCCAATTGCTCATCTTCAATAGGTGTCTCTAAAGTAGGCATGGTTGCCTGCTGTTCCAGCTCTTTTACTTTTGCTTCATAAGCAGCGAGTTGAGCCTGTAGGGTTTGTGCTTCTACTTGCTGCTGGTGCTTAAGCTGTAGATTCTCTGCTTCTAGTTCTGCCAATTTATGTTGAATATCTGAGTGAACAGTTTGCTTGTCCTGTGCCGTACGCAACTGCTGCTGTAGCTCCATCAATTCAAAACGCATGCGCCGTGCTTCAAGCGTTGGGTCGACAGGTGCTTCAAACTCAGGGAACAATTTGGTTTTTTGAGTGGTCAGAATATATAACCACTGTGCCATTCGATACGACAACCTTAGTGAAGTCAAAGCATCACTATGATCGGTTTCGGCATCATGCGCACCTTTATTACCATTAACACGCAAGGTATGCAAAACAGAGATAAAGTCAGCTTTCAGCTTAAGCCTATTTTCCACTAAACGAATACGGGAGAGAAAATCCGACTGCTCAGGCAATTCAAGCTGATTTGCTTGAGCTACTTTATTTACTAGCGCTTCAGCAAATTTTCGGGTCTGTACAAGTGTATGTGCTGGTGCTGTGTAATATGCCACTTCTGCACTGACCAATAAAGCATGCATCAAAGGATCTACGTCCTTTAAAAAATCAAATTGAGACTCATTTAAATTCATCATATTATTTACAATTATCTATACTTTATTATGCTTTTATACAAAGCTCCCCTTAAAATAAGGATATCAGTTTACGTTATTTTTATTAAGAAAAATCGGCGAGTTCAAAAGACTTCTTTCATAAGTCATTTTTTACTCAGCTCCAAATTATAAATTCCAGCAATTAAATTGAACATCAAAACCAGCCGTTTACCTCTATTTCGGTAACGTTCAGCGAGGATTTTAAAGGTTTTCAAACTGCCAAATACATGCTCAATCCCCATTCTTCTTTTATTGATTTCCTGATTATAGATTTTTAGCTCAGAATCGACACTATGGAAAAAATGGTCAGGCTATCATCGGCGAAGTTTGGTTGAAACTAAGATGCACTGCATCAAATTATTAGGCGATAAACTCAGTGCAAGGCGTTTTGATAGCCAAGTCAATGAGATTCATGCACGTGTAGCAGTCCTCAACAGATTTACGGAATTAGGT
>NZ_JVOR01000076.1:0-5314 GCF_001054715.1 Acinetobacter sp. 243_ASPC
GACGTTTCAATTGCTTCGGTTGCTTTGCAACATGGATTGAATACACATCTTGTATCCAAATGGATTCGCTTAATTGATGGTAAGCCAGGGAGTGATCGCTCACCACTACCGAATAAACCTGCATTTATTGGCTTATCTTGCTCTGCACCATTAGATCCTAATCTTACTGACATGTTAACGGTTCAAATTACCTTACCCCACTCAAAAGCAGAAATTGGCTTGAAATGGCAAGTATCAGAAATATCTGCTTTAGCAGAATTACTCAAGGCACTTGCCACATGATCCGCATTGATGAAATCTGGCTTTCTACCCAACCTCTGGATATGCGAGCAGGGATGGATACTGCCATGGCGCAGATTATGAAAGCCTTTGGCTCGATCAAACCGCATTGCACCTACCCGTTCTGTAATAAACGTGGCCATCGCATTGAGCATGAACTTTCATCAACCCAATGTGCTTGTGGCTATACCTTGCGTCGTATCGGTGAAGATAACAGTGAAAATTGAATTTCAGGCCGGCACAGTTCTACAAGGAACAGCATGTCCGTGGCAAATGGGTCTGTGATCAGTGCGACACTCTGACTCAGCAAGCGATGCCCACCTATGTGATTGATAAAGGCATTGCTTCACCTGAACTGCTCAGCCATGTGCTGGTGTCAAAATATGCTGATCATTTACCCTTGTACCGTCATTGCCTGATCTATCAGCGGGCAGATATTGATCTTTCTAGATCAACTTTATTTGCCTGGATAGGTCGCTACGGTGTGGAACTGTAGCCTCTGGCCAATGCCTTAAAACAGCTTGTGCTGCAACAACAGATGCTGCATGCCGATGAAACACCGGTCACCATCATGCGGATGGGTGAGAATGATAAAAAACCGAAGAAAGGTTATGTCTGGGCCTATGCCACAACACAGTACAATCCAGTTCAGGCGGTGATCTATGACTTTCAGGATAGCCGTTCTGGCTAGCATGCTGCAGAGTTCCTGAAAGACTGGCAGGGTCATCTGGTTTGTGATGATTGTAGTGGTTATCAAGCACGCTTTAAATCAGGCCAGGTCATTTCGTAAATTCCATGAACTGCACGTGACCAAAAAAAGTCAGGTCGCTGAACAGGCATTAGTGCTGATTCAGAAACTGTATGCGATAGAAGCAGAACTCAGGAAAAACACCGATGGTACAGCAGAACATCGCCGCGAATACCGGCAATAGCATAGCCAACCGGTGATGCAACAACTGTATGAATGGCTCAACCAACATTATCTGGCGGTGCCATCGAGTTCTCCAACTGCCAAGGCGATCAATTACAGCCTAAAACGTTGGGAGGCCTTAAACCGCTATCTGGATGATGGCAATCTACCGATTTGCAACAATTGGGTGGAGAATCAGATGCGTCCCTGGGCGTTGGGACGTAAGAACTGGCTGTTTGCAGGTTCGCTGCGCAGTGGTCAGCGAGCGGCGAATATCATGACTTTAATCCAGTCAGCAAAGCTGAATGTCTTGGATCCGTATGCCTATTTAAGTGATGTGCTGAAAAGGTTACCGACACATAAAGTGACCCAAATAGAAGAATTACTGCCTCACCGGTGGCAACCCGACCAAAATTAAAAAATAGGTATGGGGTTCAGTGGACGCTTAAGTAAAGACACACGGAATAAGGACTTAATCATTAAGCAGCATTGGATGGCTGCGTCGGAGTAGGTTTAATTTCGTCCTTGTTTGCCTTGTGCTGGCGTATATCATTGCGTAGCAGGATCGAATCAAATGGCAATATTCCCCCCGATTAACGAAAGCTCGGTTATATAAAGACCAATTGGTTGTACGATAAATTTTAGATGCAGGATTATTCATTTGAAAATTATATTGTGGAATAAGCCCTAATTGAGCCAAATCGGACTTGTTGTACAAATATCTATGACCATGATTTTATTACATTTATATTTATTAAAATTTTCGCCCCCTTAAAAATCAGTATCCTGCAAAATATTTATGCAGCAAAGCCTGATCCTAGCCAAAATAGTGGACAATGCATCCCTCTAAAGCTAATGTAAAGTTAACTTTGGAGATGTAAAAATGGCTATCTTGCGCAGCAATGCTGCTCAAGTCCAGAATTTAAACAGCAAGCAATTGATTATGCACTTTCAAACTCGCACGAATCTGTGGCTGCTATCGCCCAGAAATTAGGTGTGGGTTATTCAACATTAGATAAATGGATTCGTGAGTCCAACCCAACTGGTTCCAGCAAAAGACAGCTCTCGCCAGAACAACAGCGTATTCTCGATTTGGAAAAAGAAGTCAAACAACTCAGGGAAGCTAATTACATCTTAAAAAAGGCGCATGTGTACTTCCTGACAGATCATGCCAAGAAAAGTACAGGGTAATTCAAGGTCTAGCTGTGACTGAAATTACGGTTTCTTCTGCCTGTAAATGCTTAGGTGTTAGCACTTCGGGCTACTATGCTTGGCGAAAGAGACAGATTTACGTCAATCAGAAGTACACGGATTTAAAAGCTGTATATTGGCAACACTATGCTCGCTTGGGTGCACCGCCATTGGTGCATGACATGCATGATTTAGGTTACTGCATGAGTGAACGTACAGTTGGAAGGATGCTGAAAAAGCTTAGTCTACGCAGTAAGATTGCGCGTAAATATAAGCATACGACTGATTCAAATCATCGTTTGCCGACGGCACCAAATCTGTTAGATCGCCAGTTTACAGTCGCTCTGCCAAATCTTGCGAAGCAATGCTTCTCAGGACAACAGATATAACTTATATCCGTACTAAACAAGGATGGCTGTATTTATGTGTGATGTTGGATCTATTTAGCCGTCGTATTGTGGGATGGCAAACCAGCCATCGGATAGATCGTCAATTGGTATGTGATGCATTTAATTATGCAATGGCGCGTCAGGGTTATCCAACAGGTGTCATGGTGCATTCTGACCAAGGCTCACAGTACTGTAGTCGTGATTTTAGGACGTTATTAATAACGAATAACTGTATTCAAAGTATGTCTCGCAGGGGAAATTGTTGGGATAATGCTGTAACCGAAAGCTTCTTTCACACTTTAAAAGGACATATTATCCATGACAGCAACTTTGCTACACGGCAAGAAGCTAATGCGGCACTGTTCGAGTATATTGAGATTTATTACAACCGAATTAGAAGGCATTCTGCAAATGGCTGGTTAAGTCCTGAAGCATTTGAACAGAAATATTTTAGAGCCTTAGTGGGATCGCCTGTCCACAATTCTGTCTAGGATCACTCTTAAATACTTATAAATTTCATACTCATAATCAATATCACCTAACACAGTATGTTTACTGGATTTTTTACTTTGTTTCATAAAAAATGGACAGAGGAACCTGACCTTTCTTACTCTTATCAATAGTAATATGTTGTATGAAACCTGCTAACCATAAAAGAAACTCATCTTCATTTGAGATTCGAGGAATAATTGTTAAATCTATTCTCTTAATACCTTCGATTTTTTTTTCATCATCAAAAATAGTTGTACAAATTTCCTGATTAACTTTGAGATTTTTTTCTTGTGAATATTGCCTTACTTTAAGGATTATGAAGGTAAAGAGGCTTTTTCGATCCTTCTCAATCTTTGCCCCAGCCTCTTGTTTAATGTCTTTTATGACTTTTTCAGCCATAGCTAAATATTGTGGCATGATTAATCTCCCTATATAAACCAAACCTGTTTGAGTATGTGGATATAAAATCGAAGATTGATTACTGATTTGTAGCTCTAGCGAAAGTTAAAGTAAAGATTGTAAAAGATAAATTACATAAAATTTTAACCAGTCTACGCATTCTATCCATATTATGATGTAGTTATATCTTGCACTAAAAACCACCCCAATGAACTGACCCCATAAAGTTGGACAGTTTTTCAGGCGGTTAAACAGGATTGAGTTCTGTATTCAACTGGACTCAATCCACCCAATTTCATCTTAATTCGTTCGTTATTGTAGTAATAAATATATTCATCAATACTACATTTTAACTGGTCAATATTGTCAAACTGCTGCAAATAAAATAGTTCAGATTTTAATAATCCGAAGAAGTTTTCTATTACAGCATTATCTAAGCAATTGCCTTTGCGCGACATGCTTTGTTCTATGCCAGTTTGTTTAAGTCTGTTTTGATAGCTCCTCATTTGATATTGCCAACCTTGATCAGAATGCAGTATCGGTGAGTCTTTTGAACCCAATCTCATACAAGCCATATCAACCATTTTTGCTATCATTTTCTGGTTAGGTATTTCAGTGGATTGCCATGCAATCACTTCACCATTAAACAAATCCAATATCGGGGAAAGATATAACTTTTTGCCATGAACATTAAATTCAGTAACATCCGTGACCCATTTTTGATTGGGTTTGGTAGCGTTAAATTTTCTATCAAGCAAGTTGGGCGCTGTTTTCCCATAAGCACCTTTATATGATTGATATTTCTTGCATCTAATTAATGCTGTTAGCTTCAATTGCCGCATTAATCGTTGTACGGTTTTGTGGTTAATAGCGTAACCATAACGCTTTAACTGGCAGGTAATTCTACGATAGCCATAACGTCCTTTATGGTGTTGGTAGATCATCTGAATATGTTGTTTTATTTGCTCGTATTTATCGGGCCTTTGTAACGCCTTGCTCCAGTAATAAAAAGTGCTGCGAGCTAATTTCATGATGCTCAGCAGACTATCTAGACGATATTGTTGCCTTAATTCAACGATGATTAGCGTTTTTTGCTGTTGGGTGACTGTTGCTGAATCAAGGCATGCAACTTTTTTAAACAGGCATTCTCAGCACGTAAATAATCTAACTCACGTTGCATTTCTTCAGGACTGAGAGTTGAGGAGCTTTTATTAGTAGGTAGTGACTTTGTTATTGTTAGCTTCATTGCAAATGGTCTCCCTCTTTTTTTGGGTATTAGGGCTTGCAAACCACCTTCATCATAACATCGCTCCCATAAACTGACAGAAGATACAGCATGGATATTAAAATGCGCAGCAGTTTCACGCATAGATAAACCATGTTCGCGCATATATAAAATCACAGATTCTTTAAATTCTGGCGTGAAATTTACTTGTGGTGATTCTAATCCTGAAACACCGTACTTTTTATATGCAGCAACCCAAACGCGAACAGCAGAATGGTTTGTCCCAAACCTTTTGGCTGTAGCTTTTTGTCCTCCCTGTCCAGATAGAAAATATTCTACGACAGAGAGTTTAAATTCTAACGTATACCGTCCCATGTGAATGCACCTCATCAGTTGGAGTTTTATGTCCAATTTTTGGGGTGCAGTTCA
>NZ_JVOR01000077.1:0-18066 GCF_001054715.1 Acinetobacter sp. 243_ASPC
ATGCGGATCATGTGGCAAGTGCCTTGAGTAATTCTGCTAAAGCAGATATTTCTGATACTTGCCATTTCAAGCCAATTTCTGCTTTTGAGTGGGGTAAGGTAATTTGAACCGTTAACATGTCAGTAAGATTAGGATCTAATGGTGCAGAGCAAGATAAGCCAATAAATGCAGGTTTATTCGGTAGTGGTGAGCGATCACTCCCTGGCTTACCATCAATTAAGCGAATCCATTTGGATACAAGATGTGTATTCAATCCATGTTGCAAAGCAACCGAAGCAATTGAAACGTCTGGTGCTTTACAAGCCTGAACGATCTGCTGTTTAAATTCAGCACTATATGTTCTTCGTTTTATCGTAAAAGATGCGATGGATGTCTGGTTATTTGTAGTCATAAATTTAAGTTCCCACTTGTTTTTAAGTGAGGACTAAATTAAGGCTTATAGGACGAATTCATAAGGTGTGTTCAGCGGACGCTTACCGTTGTATTACATTTCGATGCTGTGTATGCAGCATTGATCAAAATGATTCTCTGCTATACTTATTAGGTCACGTGTAGCATCAATGGAATTTAGAAATGCTCAGAACCACTGAACAGAAAAGAAAATATATTCAAGCGACACGTTCGCAAAACTATCAAGCCAGCCTAAAGCTTGAAGGCATCATAACGACAGCTCAAACAACTCAACAGAGTAAAGCTGAAATCTTGCAAAAATATAAGAAGTATTCGCAACCCGAATCTTAGTCAGGTGCATGTATGGATAAATATGGGGAAATGGGTGACAGCCTGTATTGTTACCCTGGCACACATATCTTAAAAAATAAACTCAATATTCGTGATGAACAAATTTTAGAACAAGCTGAACTGGAACTGTCTGGATTAGCAAGTAGCCTCATTGAATATGCTGAACCACCTTACGACTTACAATACTTAAAATCAATTCATGCGCAGCTCTTTGACGACTTATACGACTGGGCAGGAAAGTTAAGACAAATCGATATTTCCAAAGGTGACACCCGTTTTTGTAATTTTTCCCGTATTGAAATTGAAACCAATAAATTACTTAAACTATTTCAAGAAAAAAGGTACTTCCAAGGCTTAGCATCACAACAATTGATCCCTCAACTTGCCGACTTGTATTGTGAGCTTAATGTCATACACCCATTCCGTGAAGGTAATGGACGTACACAACGAATTTTCTTTGAGCATCTGATTGCTCATTGTGGTTATGGTATTGATTGGTCTCGCATTGACTCTCAACAACAATAGATTCAAGCCAATATTGAAGGTTTTTATGGTAATTTAAATCCATTAATTCAGATTTTTGAAATATGCTTTATTCAAAATACCTAAAATTTAAGTAGTCGGGGCCCCCAATCCTTAATAAGCCATCATCTTTGTTTCATTCCACTGGTTAATTTCCCAAATAAACCAACAAACATGATTCTTAGAAATCTTAATACTCTTCGGGTAATTTAGGATCGTAATATTCAGATTACTTATCTAGAATTGAATATATCGTTAACTTAGATAGACTTTTAAGCAATGTAACTTGCCGCATGTTTATCAACATATGTCTCAAAAAAGTCTGCCCATACATAGATTTATGTCGTTTAGTGCTTAAATTTCAGATTAATCTTCGTCTGATGACCGGAATGGATGTTACAGATTACATGCAGGTGAATTGCTCTGTGGCTGTATCATGGCTTTTGTGTAATCCAATCCATTTGATCCAAATGTATCCTTTGCAATAAAGCAGCCTCTTCTGCTTTTCCTGAACCAACGAACTATGTCATTGATTTAATTCAATCGACAACAGTGATGCTGAATCAAATCTTCAAAGAAGGGATTAAATGCAAGAAATGTGGTAAAAAAAATAGGGGATGGAAGTTATTATCCATTTAATTGGAACCAGCCCATGAGTCGAGATCAGTTGAGTAAGTATCATTTAAAGTATAAGAGAAGGATGGCTCACCTCACTTCTCCGAATAACAACGCTATGCTTTTCAACCCAAGTTAGATATTGGCAACTACATTTCATTCTTCATCATGCTAGTCTTATAGCATGTAGACAATTATTACATCATTTGCATTCAATGCTCAATACAGCCTGTCACTAGAACCGCAGCGATACTTTTTTCCGTGCATACATGTAGTGTTTAAATCCATTCATTTTTCAATGATCCTCTGCCGTTTATCACATTTATGGTCGATCTTTAACCTTGTGAAAAATGAACATACCGATCCCTTCAAACTGTCAAATTTATGTATACATGACATTTAAAGAAATTTATCTGATCAATTTTTTTAGGTAAAATTTCTTAAGAAAAAAATTTATTATTATTCATAACATCACTAACAGCCACATAAAAACAATAATTTAATAAATTATTCTTCCAATTTTTTTAGATCTAGTGTTGTTACCTCGAAATCCATGTTTGCCGCCTTCTATTACATAAATAATTTAGAAATATCCACGATATAAATTGCTGGCCCTCACACCTCTCCCACTCTCACGCCCAAAAAATTTACACTAAAAGGCAGATTAAGCCCGTACGAGTTACATATGGCCGCATGCTATGTTGAAAGCATTTAAGAAAATATCCTCAATATTTATAAGATTTTTAAAATATGAACTACTTTTCGAAGAACCCTTTCTAAGTAATGTGACTAAAAAGAAAAAATAAAATACTGAGATTTCCTTATCAACAATCAGTCAAAGTACATTCTGATGAATTTTTGTAACCGATACCCAAAGATCATCCATACCTTCCGATGTGCTGTGCAACAAAGCCCTCCTCAACCACACTATAGCTATAGATTAATTCCATTATTTTGTGATTTAATTAAATTATTAAAATTTAAGACCCAATTTAATGGATTTATATTTCACTAAACCCGAAGAAGTTGTGACTCTTTTAAGTGAGCGTTTACGTAAGCAACGACTCTTTCTGGAGCTGTCTCAAGCTGAGGTTGCAGCACGTGCAGGTGTCGGCGTGAATACGGTTTCGAATCTTGAAGCGGGACGAAATGTATCTGTTGAAAACTTAATACGAATCGCGATGGTCTTGGGCCGATTAAACGAACTTCAGGAGCTGTTCCAACCTCAGCTTAACAGTGTAAATGACATTTTACGCTATGAGAGTCAAAGTAAGCGACAGCGTATTAAGAGGAAGGGATAATGCTCAATAGACTTAATGTTTATTACAACGGTTGGGGTGAAACTTGGCTGTGGGGAACGCTGATTAGTTCAACTACCACAACTGGTAGACCCAACATTGCTTTTGAATATAGCCCAGAAGCAATACAGCGAGGTGTCGAGCTCTCTTCTTACTTACTCCCTTTAAAAGGTCTACCATTCAGACAGGGTTTTCCTACTCATCAAATGGGACTCCCAGGTCCAGTCTATGACGCTTTACCAGATGGTTAGGGCATGTTGTTGATAGATCGATATTTTCGAAAAATTGGACTGAATCCAGCACGAATCGGCCCTTTGAAACGTCTGACTTATATTAGCACCCATGTAATTGGTACCCTCTCCTTTGAACCCTGTGTCGCAGAGATGCAAACTTCAGAGAATATCCCCCTGCCGCAATTGGCACAGGAGGTCCAAGAAGTCCTCAAAGGAGAAGGTGGCGAATTTTTACAACATTTGCTGGTCATGGGGGGCTCCCACCAAGGTGCCAGACCCAAAGCATTGGTTTACTGAGATCCTGCCAATTTAGAGTTTTCGACTCAAGCTTCTAATCAACATGAAGCCTAGCTGATTAAGTTTTCTGCTCAGCAAGAGCACCCTGAAGTCTGCGCCATTGAAGCCGTCTATGCAGAATGTTTGCGACTTTGTGCAATCGAGACTCCAGACACCCATTTTTTAATTTGCCCAATGGTTTAATGGCTTTTGCTTCTAAACGATTCGATCGTCAAAATGGCATGCGGATTCCAATGCAGAGTTTGGCTGCATATACCGGAGCAGACTATAAAGTTCCAGGTAGCCTAGACTATCGCAATTTTCTTCGGGAAACTTTGATGTGTACGCAAGATGTGCGAGAAAGACTGCATGCTTTTAAATCTGCTGTGTTTAATGTACTTTTCAACAATCGGGATGACCATACCAAGAACTTTTCTTTTCTCATGGCAAAAAATGGTCAATGGAAATTGGCTCCAGCCTATGATGTGACCTTCTGTGAAGGTCCAGGTGGTTGTCATCAAATGGACATTATGGGAGAAGCGCTCAATTTCCCGAAATGACATACATAAACTCGGTACTTCAGAAGCGAATCTGACTACTCTAGAACGATGAGATCATCTTGGCCATGCGTGAAATTGCACTTCAATTTAGTCAAATTGCGTAGCGCCTGTATCCCCATCAAATTCGAGAATCTACCCTAGAGATGATTCAATCACGAATTTAACAAAATATTGATTTTTTAGTTGAAATCTAAACGTAAATATAAACTAAGCGCCAACCATCAACTTATAGTTAGTCGCTACATAATCTGTAGAATCTGTGAATTAGCTCGCTTTATAATCACGAATAGTAGATGGATCACCGCCAAGATATGTTCTGCAAACGTGAAATCACTACATCCAGATCGAAAATCACTAAGAAAAAACTGTCACCAAAAAAAAGGCTACACTATAGATAGATGCAGACCAAACTCTGGATTACTATCAGCACGAGAAATATGTCGCAATTTTGCATAGACATGAATTTGATAAAATCAGCCCAGAAAGCCAGAAATTCATAAAAACTATTTCATCAATCCCCTATAACTTAATCACGTTCATGGTCGATCTTAAATCTTGCGAAAAGTACTCATGCTGACTTAGCTAAACTGTAAAACTCATGTATTCATAGCCTTTAAATGAATCTTTCAATCGGCATATTTAAGGTAAAAACTAGTAATCAGAAGTTATTATCATCCCCATATAAAACAATCATCAAATTAAAAACAATAACTTAGTGAATTATTCTTCCATTTTTTTATATTTAGTGTTATTAGTTGCCACGAACCTCCCCATGAAGCTGAATATTCAACTTCCTCAAAAACAGCTTGTATATGCAATAATCCAATAATGGCTACACTGAGTACATGAAAGATTTTTAGCCATGTGTTACCCTGCACCAAAATAAATTTGAAATTGATATATGTAAAAAATTAATGAGTGGAATAAACTTTTTCGGGATTGAGATCGGCTTTACCTAAAATCACATTGAGCAATGACACGCTAATAATCAAAATTACTCCAAATATCTGCGCATTGGAAAGTTGTACATTGGCGAACAGGCTGGCAAGAATGACTGCTGTTAATGGTTCAAAAATAGTATAAATAGAAGCTTGTGATGCCTTTAAATACTTCAATCCAAAGGTATATAAAGCAAAAGGTAATAACGTCCCAAACACAATTAATAAGATACAGGCAATCACAATATTGAAGTCTATATTCGAGACCAGACTTTCAATTTCTTGGAAGTGAATAAAGGGAAAAATCGCAAGCGCACTAACCATTATTGAACTGAACAATAAAAAAGTCGGGCTATAGTGGTCAATAATATCTTTACCAATCACTCCATAAGCAGCATAACAAATGCCTGAGGCTAAACCAAATAGAACCCCCCTCATATTGAGCTGATTATCACCAAGCATCATACATGCAACACCACTCACAGCCACAAGAGTGAGCATCATTGACTTTAACGTTATTCGCTCTTTCAAAAAAATAAAAGAAAGTACCACACTCCAAATAGGAGCAGTATAAAGCAATGCTACTGCTATTGCTGGTCCTACATGTTGTACCGCATTAAAATAACAGAAAGTCATTCCAAGCATACCGAGTAATGATTGAATGACCAATTTAGGAATATCTTGAAATTGCAGTGTTCGTAAAACCTTATAAAGAAAAGGTAAAAAGGCCAATAAACAAATAAATGTACCGACAATCCGCAATCCTGTTGCTGAGCTATTACTCAAGCCTGCATTTGCCAATTGGGTACTGGCAATGCCTAAAGTCCCCCAACCAACTGCCCCCATAATCACCAATAAAGCACCAAACCATTGTGATTGTGTATTCATATTTTTGTTCCCTATAACAAATTTACAAAGGTCTCATCCAAGAGGATTAGACCGTGACAAGTTTCGCTTTATTGCTCTGAAACAATACGCTCATGCTAAATAAGGCAATCACAATTAAAATAAAGGCTGGTGCTAAAGTACTGCCTGTACTATGAATCAACCATGTTGCAAGTAGTGGAATCGTACCACCCAGCAGTGCATTCGCTGTATTAAAACTAAATGCAAAACCGGTATAACGCACATGCACTGGGAAAAGCTCAGTGAGGTATGCAGGCAAACTGCCATCATTCATCGCAAGTAGGCTACAGAAAACCAATTGAATGATAATCATGCCAATAAATGATGTATCAGATAAGAAATAGAACAGTGGGAAAGTTAAAATTATAAAGCCTATACATGCCATAGCTAACATTTTATTGCGGCCCATGCGGTCAGAATATTTACCCATTATAAATACAGTGCCGATGTAAAATGCTAAAGAAATAGCCCCTGAAATAAAAGATTCGGTTTTATTTACCCCTAATTCAGTCGACAAATAATTTGGCATATAGTTAAAAATTAAGTAGAACGCAGTCGCATTTAACGATGCGATTGCAAATGCTTTAAATAATGGCTGACGGTATTCTGTAAATAATGCTTTAATCGGGAAAGTTTCTTTATGGCTCGTTTTTTGATGTGCCACAAATTCGGGGGTATCTTCAAGTTTTAGACGAATGAAACGACCAATTAAACCCAGGGGCGCAGCCAATAAGAATGGTATTCTCCAGCCGTATTCATATAAGAATGATTCTGACATCCAGGTAAACATGGCAGCTGACATCAATGAACCCAACAATAAACCTGCCGCTGTACTGGCTGGCACTAAGCTGGTATATAAGCCTTTTTGATTTTTAGGTGCGTATTCAGCTAAAAAGTTAGATGCACCAGCATACTCACCTGAAGCGGAAAAGCCTTGAATCATCCGAAAGAAAAGCAATAAAAGTGGTGCAAAGATTCCAATAGAAGCATAATTTGGTAAGAGCGCAATACACATAGTTGCCAATGTCATAATCATAATTGACCAAGACAGTGCATGTTTTCGCCCATATTTATCACCAACATATCCCCAGAAAATTCCACCAAAAGGCCGAACAATAAAGGACAAAGCAAAGATGGCGTAGGTTGACATTAATGCAATTACAGGATCACTATTTGGAAAGAAAACCAAAGCAATCACAGTGGCTAAAAAACCATAAGCAGCATAATCAAACCATTCAACAAAGTTACCAATAAAACTTGCAGTAGCAACGCGTTTTAAAGTGTTTTGATCAGATTTAGCTTTTTCATTCATATTATTTTCTCCACCAAAAAAGGCATCCCGATTTGGGATGCCTTGTGACTTATACCTTGATAATGTTGTGCTCAGGGCCATAAGGGAATTTAGTGATATTTTCAGTGCCTGATTCAGTCACCACCAAAATGTCGTGTTCACGATAACCGCCCGCACCTGCCATACCTTGTGGCAACATAAGCATAGGTTCCATTGAAATCACCATTCCAGGTTCAATCACGGTATCAATGTCTTCACGAAGCTCTAAACCAGCTTCACGACCATAGTAGTGGGAAAGTACGCCGAATGAATGTCCATAACCAAAAGTACGATATTGAAGCAAACCTTCTTCACGGTAAATTTCATTTAATTCGTTAGCAATATCGCAGCACCGTGCACCAGGTTGAATCAGTTTCAAACCTGCCTCATGCACTTTGACATTCGCTTGCCAAATTTTTAATGAAGCATCATCACAGTGGTCAAAGAACTGAGTCCGTTCAAGTGCAGTGTAATAACCCGCGATCATTGAGAAGCAGTTCAGACTTAAAATATCGCCTTTTTGCACTTGACGAGTAGTCACAGGATTGTGTGCACCATCAGTATTAATGCCCGATTGGAACCAAGTCCAAGTATCCATTAATTCTGAATGTGGAAAACGCTTAGCAATTTCACGCACCATCGCTTGTGTCGATGCCAACGCGACTTCGTGCTCGTGCACACCTTCTTTGATAGCTGCAGTTAATGCAAAACCGCCAATATCACATACGGTTGCGCCTTGTTTAATGTGCGCAATTTCTTCGATAGATTTCACCATACGCAGCTTCATACAAGTGGCACTAATATCGACAAACTCAACATTTGGCAAGAATGCTTTCAGCTTATTTAATCGCTCAATCGGCAGATGGTCAAACTCAACCCCTACACGACCTTTGTTGGGGATTTCTTGTGCAACAGCACGGAAATAGTTATCACGCTGCCAATCGGTATAGACCACATTGTAGTCACCTACTGTACGACGCCAAGGTTGACCACCATCAATATTGGCAGAAATACTCACCACTTTTTGATCTGTAACTACTAAACCAAAAAAGCGACCAAATGAGCAATACAGGAAATCAACGTAATAGTTGATGTTATGCATAGAGCTGAATAAAACTGAATCAACTTGTTGATCCGCCATCATTTGACGTAATTTTCTATGACGGTTTTCATATTCTTGTTTTGAGAAAGTTGACTGCACTTTTTTACCATTTTCAATCGTTAAAAGTGCAGGTAAAGTATCCTTCACTATATTTGCTTGAATATTCATCACTAATACCTTTCATGTTGTGTGTCTGTATGAATCAAGCATAGGTATTTTTGAAACGTTGTTTTTTTCCAAAATCGCTAAAAAATTGTCAAAATTCGACAAATTAATAAGCTAATTCAAAAATGCCACGTTCATTTTTCGGAGAATAATTAAATTGGTTTTTATAGGCTTTATTAAAACTAGACGAATTAGCAAAACCGCAGGCTAATGCTACATTTGAAACACTCATAGAAGATTGTTTCAATAAATTTTGTGCATGTGTTAAGCGTATATTTAAATAATATTCTTTGGGAGAACAGTCGAAATGCATTTGAAATGAGCGTTCTAACGTTCGTGTTTGACTATGAATCAAATGACAAATTTCTAAAATATTTAATGGTTCATTAATATTATTTTCCATTAAACGAATTGCCTCTTTAACAAGAGGATGAATATCTTTACCCTGCTTCGAGATGGGTTGGTGTTGAATATCCGTATTTTCACGCAAGTGATGTACAATAAATTGTTCACAAATTCTCTTGGCTAAATTGGCATTGTAATGTTGCTCCACGAGTTGCGAACACATATCTATAGATGCAAGCCCCCCAGAGCAGGTAAATCGGTTCCGATCCAAACTAAAAATATGTGCATTAAAATTAACTTGCGGAAATTCTTCTTGTGCAGCTAAAGAGTTTTCCCAATGTAAACTCGCGTTATAACCATTCAATAGATCTGCACTTGCCAACACATATGCACCAGTACAAATTCCACCTAAAGCAATATTCGCTTGATCTAAACGCTTCAAAAAAATTTTATGTAATGGGTTATTCAACTTAAAAAGTTGAAAACCACCGCAAATAAACACAATATCCATTTCAAAAAGATGCTGCATTTTGCAAGTATGCTGCACCTGCAAACCATTGCTAGCACAAGTATGATGCCCATCTAAACCTGTCACATTCCATTGGTATAAATGACTTTTTTCAACATAATTTGCCATTCGAAAGACCTCAACAGCATTTGAAAATGCTATCATTGAAAATCCATCAAGAAGTAAAAAACCAATACGCTTTGCTTGAAATGAAGTCTTCATTAAAGAAATCTCTTTAAGAGCTAATTTTCTATCTAAGCAAATTACATACCAAATAAGATGCTTTTACATAATTAATAATTTCAGCCGATAAATAATTTTAAAGTAGACTTGAACTTAATTCTCAATGACTTTATTCCATAATGTTATCTAAGCATCTCCTTACATGTTTCCGCTTTGCACATGCAATATAATCTGAGCTACAATACTCTTACAATATCAATCGGCTTTGTTGCACAAACCTACCGATAAGGTCTTATTCCGCAGTATAATTCCTAGATGAATAAACCTACATCCAAAATCTTTCGTACAACCAATTGGCCCGCATATAACCGAGCACTCATGAGTCGCGGAAATATTGCCATTTGGTTTGATCCTGCTACGCAATGGTATGCTCCATCAAAAGGCAAACAGGGCGAAATCAAACCTACTCCGACGCAGCTATCCAATGCTGCTTAATGATTAAATCCTTATTCCGTCTATCTTTACGTATGGTTACTGGCTTTGTCCAAAGTCTGATTAAGCTTTGTGGCTGAGCAGCCCCGAATATCAGTGATATTCGTACTCCACACTGTGCAGAAGACAAAAGCATATCGATATTGCAATTGGCTATCAAAAAAGTAGTGGTGGTCTCCGTTTACTCGTAGACTCTACTGACCCAAAGTTTTTAGGTGAAGGTGAATGGAAGCGTAAGAAACATGGACCTGAATATCGCCGCCAATGGCGTAAGCTTCATATTGGTATCGATGCTAAAACCCTTCAAATACGTGCTATACAACTCACCGCAAATAATGTCAGTGATTCACAGGTACTGGAAGATTTACCCGCTCAAATCCCTTTAAATTAACAAATCGATTCTGTCTATACAGAGATGGTGCTTATGACACAAAATGATGCCGTCAGGTCATTGCAGATCGGCAAGCGTATGCAGTAATTCCACCTAGAAAAAATGCAAAGCCTTGGAAAGATATAAAAGCTCATTCACGAGAGTGAAATGAACTCCTTCGAACGGTTAAACGTTTGGGCAGGACACTCTGTAAAAAATGGTCAGGCTATCATCGGCGAAGTCTGATTGAAACCAAGATGCATTGCATCAAATTATTAGGAGATAAACTCAGTGCAAGGCGTTTTGCTAGCCAAGTGAATGAGATCCATGCACGTGTAGCAGTCCTTAACAGATTTACGGAATTAGGTCGCCCTCATACTCAAGTTGTCACTTAAATATGAGTAGGTATGGGAGATTTTATTTTTAAATATTTGTGCAACAAAGCCGTTTTTAACCAAACCTAAGACACTGGTTTCCTGACCTTGTACATATTTTCCGGTACGCTTGGCATAGCCATTTAAAATTAGAGTGTGATCATGATCTGCAGTTATCACAATCAAGGTCTTTTTTAATCCAGAGTCACTTTGTCGAAGTTTTTTAATGGTTGCATCCAAAGCCTCGTTTGAGGCAATTGTATCATGTAATGCACGCTTAGCATTGGTGTCATGTAAAGCATGGTCTATACGTCCCCCTTCAACCATCGGGAAAAAACCATTTTTATTTTGGGTTAGAATATCCCAAGCGGCCAACGCCATTTGCTTTAAGCTAGGTTCAGGCAAGTTTTTTTTGGTTCGATCTAAGTTATAATTTAAATGACTAGTATTAAACAAACCCAATAATTTTTCATTCTTCCTACTTTATCTAGAAGAGTTTAGTTTGATCATAGACCACTCGATAGCCTGCTTGTTGCATTTCTGCGATCAAATTCCGTTGGTCTATCTTTTGTCCCCCTTGATCTTTAGACACAAATTGACGCTTACCCCAGCCTAGAATCATATCAGCCCCATATTTGATTTGACGTTATAACGCTGATAGGTATCACCTTGTGAACTTTGTACTAATTGGGATGATATGTCATTTTCAGCATCACGATGACAAATATGGGCATAAGTCGATGCTGGTGTAGCATGCGTAATGCGAGTTGTCGTGACTACACCTGTACCCCAACCTTGTGCCTTGGGCAAATCGAGTAAAGTTGGGGTGTCTTGCTTATTCTGGTTCTGAGGATTGGTTTCACATTGACAGTTTCCAGCCTGATCTGATTGTACTGCAATTGTTCCAGTCTGCATGGATATCACTTAATTTTTCATTTTTACACCTGTCATCATATAAGCACCCATCGATGGTGCGCTATCTGTAACCTGTGCATCTTTTGAGAAAGTACGAACGAATGCTGACTCTGGAAGTTGATCTATCGGAAGTTGCCCGTCTCCACCAACAGCATAGATTCGTGCAGCTGTTAGTGTCGTGATACACATTCCATCTTCCAAGAAAAAAACTACACGTTGAGGCTGTTTTGATGGTTGTACTGAAGTAGAAGTTGATTAAAATAAAGCAGGACTTTGACAGCCCATGAAAATAACTGTGCCCAAACTACAGCATGCCAAACTTATTAATTTTTTTATTAAATTTTTCTTATGCCAAAGCATTGCATCGACTCATCTCAGGATGCTTGAAAAATACGCTTTAAATATTCAATTTACATCACAAATTTATAAAAATATTATTATGAATACTTATATAAATTTTACTAATTGCAAAAATAGTGTAGCAATTTGCTACACTATTTTTTTACTTTATTTTTCTAACATTCGTTTTAGAAAAGCTTCTAATTCTTGTAAATTTTGATCATCAAATTGGCCGACTTTTAAAGATACCTTTAATGTATTATGGTCAAATTTGATATTACCAGCAACTTTCCCATCATATTCAATTTTATGTACAATTGAAGTTTGAATTACTTCTTTCGTTTCGCTTGACTTAAAGATTTTTTCAGCTAGTGATGCCAGTTTTGTCTGTTCAACTTCCTTTTTAAGCAATTTTGACCATGCTTCCAATAATGCTTCTTTAGCATTTTCATGGTTTTCATCATGATCTGATAGAAACTTTTTCACTGCTGTAGCAGCGGTCCGTGCTAATAATGATGGCTGTTTTTCTAAATCTTCAATCAACTCTCCAGGTAATTTTTCAAAAGATAAATATTTATACATATCTTCACGATTCATACCTAATGACTTTGCTAACTTCTGCTTATTTTTTTTTAATTTTTCATCCAAAGAAGTTAATCCAACATATATTTCATAATCTGTCAGATCTTCTCGCTTTAAATTTTCAGCTAATGTTAATAAAGCAACGTCTTCATCCGATGCATCAATAATGATTACTTCAATGGTATTCTTATTGAGAAATTGGTGGGCTTTCAATCGTCTTTCACCAGCAATCAACTCATATTTATCATTTATTCTACGAACTGCAATTGGTTGTAATAGCCCAATTTCTTCAATTGATGCTGCTAAATCTTCAATATCTTGTTGATTAAAGAGTTTTCGAGGCTGGTTAGGGCTAGCCTGAATATCTGTAATTTGTACATTACGTCTTAGCTCTTTGACATCATTAATATGCTCTTTTTGGGCATGTTGATGCTTTTGAGTATTTTGCTGAAGACGTTTAGCCAATATCTCTTTATTACTTACCATAGTATTTCCAGAATTATATTATCCGATACGCTGAACAATTTCTTGTGCTAAAGTTTCAAAAGCTTTTCGAACTTTTGAGTTTTTATCAACAGATAATAAAGGTTGTTGCAAAATTGCAGCTTGATTGACTTTAGTGCTCATTGGAATTGTAGTATGCAATAATTCTCCAACTTGATTAAATGCTTCATCTTTTATTAATTTACATACATTCTGACGCTCATCATGTTTAATTAATAAAGCACCTAAGAGTTCTAATTCAGGGTTAACTCTTCTAATTTTACTTAAATGATTAATTAAATCAGTAACACCATAGAGACCGTATTGTGAACCAGATTCAATTGGAACAATAACATGTGTCGAAGCGGCTAAAGCATTGCTGGTTAATAATTTTAAGCTCGGGGGACAATCAATAAGAATGTAGTCATATAATCCTTCTAGAATTTCCAATTTATTTGAAAGTTCCTCGGTTGGTCTTGGTGCATCATCTTTCAATTGATCTTCAGTTTTACCAAGAGTTAATGAGCCATATATTAAGGAAACATTTTTAAATTTTGTTTCTTCTTCTAATGCTTCCGATAATAGACTTATATCACCAATAAGTAATTCAGCTGATGTAGTTTCAACTTCGCTAGGGTGTCTTAATCCTATATGTAAACTTGCATTTGCTTGTGGATCCAGATCAATCACTAAGACCTTATTTCCTAATTCAGCAAGTTCCGAAGCAAGATGTACTACAGTAGTTGTTTTCCCGCAACCACCTTTATGATTAGCTACAGCAATGATTTTAGTTGACATATTTGTCTTAAGGAATTTACTTTGATTTCATTTAATATAAAGATATTTGTAGCAACTTGCTACAGTTCCTTTGTCATATTTTTATCTTTTGAATTCAAAAGATGTGGGGAAAACATTTCTTAACTTTTTTTAAAAAATATAGCTAGCTAATTTTAATTAGTATTAATTAGTATTAATTAGTTAATTATAATTAGACAAATTTTATTTGTTTAAAAACAACTAGATAGGTTTTTTAGAGTGGAAGGCGTGTCACTAATAAGTGGAAGGCCTGTCATTGAAAAGTGGAAGGCCTGTCATTAAAAAGTGGAAGGTTTGTCACTAATGAGTGGAAGGTTTGTCACCAATAAGTGGAAGGTTTGTCACTATGGTGGAAGACTTGTCATTGTGATTTATTTTAGTGTGGATTTTTCAATTTAAAACAATATAATTCAACTACTTATGGTGTTGATAAGTTTGTTTTTATTGAAATAAAGGTGGAAGACTTGTCATTAGATGTTTTTTATTCTGTGGATAAACTATTTGTATAAAATTTAATTGATAATATGATGTTTGATAGTCAAGAATATCGGAATGGTGGAAGGATTGTCACTTTAATAGTGGAATATGTGTTGATTAATTCCACTTTAGTGATGCTGTAGGCTATTCCAACTTTCAAATTGATTGCTTGAGCGACACGGATGGATTATCAAAGGTGGAAGAATTGTCACTTAAAAGTGTTTAATTTTATATTTATTCCACCATAAGGCTGAATAGTATCAAAGTTACACTTTAATAGTGACACTTCTTCCACTCTTAAGGTGTTTGATGGGCATAAACTGAGTTAATTTAATGTAAGTAAGAGAAAATAGTGAGTAGTTTGCATCTTCTTCCACTTTTGTGTATAACATGTAGAAAATATTTTAATCTTTCCACTTATGAGTAATCACAACCAACCAGAAGAATTAGAACATCTACCTTATTGTATTGGTAATATTCGACATAATGGAGTAGTCAGCACTAGTAACCGTCTGATTAGACCAATTGAATTATCATCTAATGAGTATAAAGCTCTTCTTTATGCAATGGCTGTTGCGAATTATGGTGAGAAGAATAATCAAGATCGTGAAATTACAGAGCAAACTTATATTTATTTGCATAAAGATGATTTAGGCGAATTATTAGGATTAGATAAAAAGAATTCCATTAATGTTGCTATTGATCGTATTTATAAAGAATTATCATCACGAGTAGCTCATTTTGTAATTGAAGAGCCTGTGGATGATAATAAGCGTAAAGTTAAAAAAGTACACTCAGTAGTACCAATTATTCGTGAACTCCGTTGGGAAGATGATGCTAAAAATGCTTTGCAGATACGTTTCACCAGTGAAGTGCTTCCATATTTTACTCGTTTAGCAAATGGAAATTTTACGACCTATCAATTGAAAGATTTATTTGCTTTGGACTCTGTAACCAGTATGAGTTTGTATTCATACTTTATCAAAAATGAATTTAAGTATGCTAATCAAGATTCTTATGAGGTTGAACTTTCACTTGAGAATATCAAAGCATTAATTGATATTGGGGAAAAAAAATACGATCGTTGGGTTGATTTTAGACGATACGTTTTAGACAAAATTATTGAAGAAATTAATGAAAGGACTAGTCTTCAATTAGAATACGATACCATCAAGAAAGGTCGACCTATTGTCGGAGTTCGATTTAAAATTCTTAATAGGCATTCCACTGAAGTTGTTGTATCTAATACTAATGATAAGACTCAAATCTATTTAGATGTCAATTTTGATGATAATGCGCTTGTTAAAGAATTAGGTGCGAAGTTCGATATGACTGTAAGGTCTTGGTACATCTATGCGAACGACCCAAATTATAAACAGTTTAGTAAGTGGTTTAAGACAGAAGGGTGCTTAACTGAATCTCAAGCAAATGTGATAGTTAATGATATTATGTTCCAAATGGATTTTGCTGTAGCTGGCAGTTCAATGAGTGAATTTAAGAAAGAAATGAAATATAAATTAAAAAATAATCCAAATTTTGTAAAAGAAAATAGAAAACGATTAAATGAAATCTTTGGAAAAGACGTTATATGACTATGTAGCAAGTTGCTACACTTTTTACTATAAGATGTAAAATAAGCTTGATATCAGTGTATGTTATATTTTTATAGCTAATTAATAGACCTATGAACAGCTTTGTTGCATAAAGGTTTGAAAGATAGAGCGATCCTAATTGAGCCAAATTCAAGTGATAACTTGGGTGTGAGGGCGCCCCAATTATGTGAATTTGTTCAAGACGGCTACGCGTGCATGTATCTCATTCATCAGATTAGGAACACTCCTTGCTGTTAATTTGTCGCCTAATAATTTGATGCAATGCATCTTGGTTTCCACCAAACTTCGACGATGATAACCAGACCACTTTTTTCCAAAGTGACCTTCCTAGCAGTTTGACTGTTTTCAATAACTCATTTCGCTCTATAGACCTGACTTGCTGATCTTTCCAAGGTTTTGCATTCTTCCTGGACGGAATGACTGCATGTGCATCACGATTTAAAATGACTTGTTGGCAGTGCTTTGTGTCATAAGCACCATCTGTATAAACTGAATCAATTCGTTCATCCAAGGGAACTTGAGAAAGTAAATCTTCGAGCAGGGAAAAGGTTAGGCAATTGGTATTGGTTTATATCAGTGGCAGAAAAGTTGCCAGATTCTTGAGTTTGCTAGTTGAGTAACGTGGCAAACCAAACAAGGTGATTTACTGAATTTATCAGCAAGGGAATGTTCTTCTGGTAAAAAGATAATGGCATGAGTCTAAGCTTTATTCAACCAAGTAAATCAATATAAATGCCTTTGTTGAAAGCTTAAACGCTAATTTCAGATACGAATGAGTGAACCAATATTGGTTCAGAACAACGGATGAGATCAAATACGAAATCGATTTATAGCGTGAACATTACACAAATATTCGCCCACATAGTTCATTGAATTGCATGTCACCTGCTGAGTATGCAAAACAGGACGCATAAACTGGAAAATCTCTTCGTGGAATTGATATTAATACTTGGGAAAGGTCAAGTCGAATGCAATATCTTTGTCAGGAATTTGTCCACTTATCTTTAAATGAATGTGGTTAAGATTGAAAATCTATGAACTTTGTTCTTGAGCTAAGATCTGAGCTTAATAAGTAACTTATGTATGTTACTTAAATAACATAACCAAATATTTAGTATCAAGACCTCTACCTTCAATCAGTCGACAGTAAGATCTTTGTCAGGAATTTGTCCACATATAGATTTTTATCAAATCACACAAGGTTACTTAAACAGCAGCTCAAAAATTTATCTAATGGCATGATTATAAAAATATTGAATAAGTTAGGTAACTTACTTAACAAAAATAGGTTTTTAGGTAATGTTGAGTAGGTGAGGTGGTTTCATAAAGTCCTTATGCCTTATAAGTTATGTAACTTACATAAGGATAAATTAAATATAACTTTTATCAGGAAATTGTCCGCTTATCTTATAGATGGAATAGGCTAGGGCGTGTCCTCATTTGAAGAATTGGTTTTAAACACTTAAAATCTTCCTTTGAGTTATTTTTATTTCTGAACCGTACCGAGTTTGTCGCAGACAAAACTTTCTGAGAAACTATACCGATGAAAAGACCAAACTATACCCCTTAAATCAAAGAACGTGCAGTTCGCTTAGTTCTAGAATCTGAAAAAGACTATCCTTCAACTTGGGCTGCAATGACTGCGATTGCGCCTAAAATAGGTTGTGCCCCTGAAACACTTCGTGTGTGGTATCAGAAGCATTTAGATAAAGATAACCCAATAAAAGTTCTGCAAGTCTCTCAAGAAGAACGCATTAAACAGCTTGAGCGTGAAAACAATCAACTGCAACGAGCAAATGAAAGAGCCTGTAAATTATTTTGTGTAAGTTTCATTTTTTCATAAATGATCTTTTAATCGATCATCGAACTGAATCGTAAACCAA
>NZ_JVOR01000078.1:0-38660 GCF_001054715.1 Acinetobacter sp. 243_ASPC
TATCAAAATTCCAACGGCAACCAAAATTATTTATCGTTTAAAAGATGAAGGCTATGTAGAAACGTCTTTATGCAAACTTGATAATCGGGTTACCCGAGTGACGTTGACCGATTCGGGGCATGAAATGGTGATTAAAATAAATGAAATTACCTCATTGCTCTTTAATGACAGTTTTTCAGGATTAAAACCTTCAGACATTAAGCGGCTGAACGAGTCTTTAAGAGCGATCAAAAAAAATTTAATCTAGACGAAGTAATGAGGCCATGTCATCAACATGACCTCGATTAAATAGGTTAGGCCAAATTTTTAAGCACAAAATGTGGAGATTTAATCAGCAAGCGAATTAATGCTTTGGCTGAACTAGAGGGATGTCTTACCCCGCGTTCCCAGCTTTCAAGCGTTCTGACTGAAATACCCAGCATCGTGGCCAGTTGGGTCTGAGAAATATTCATTTTCTTACGAACCTGAATAATTTCCTGCCCTAAAAAGTGGTTATCCATGTGCAGCAACATCGACTGTGTCTGTTGCGATCCATATTGCATAGTATTCACGTTAAGCATCCTTTCTTATTAATAGGCGAGCTGTAATAAGAGTCGAAAGGCCATTGCAATCAGCAATAACCCAAAGAATCCGCCCAGCCATAAAACCACGAACCATTGAAATTTCGATAATTTCATACTTATTCGCTCCTAGTGATACCCTTCATCACCTACGCGTACTTTGTCTCGAAAAACCCAGTACGCCATGATGGTGTAGGTGATAATGATCGGAATCAAAATCAGTGCACCAATTAAGGCAAACAATTGACTATTTGCCGGAGCAGCAGCGTCCCAAATGGTCACTGATGGTGGAATTATATACGGAAAAATACTGATTAAAAATCCGCTATAGGCCAAGAACAGCAGAGCCAGAATATATAAAAAGGGAGCCGATTCCTGTTTCTTGGCACATGCACGAAGTGCAAGCACACTACATATCACGACCAAAATAGGAACAGGGCTAAAATACAAGAGTTGAGGTAAGCTAAACCATCGCGCTGCGATTTGTGGCTGAGACAAAGGTGTATACAAACTCACACATGCAAAAATAAACAGCAATCCGAGTATGAGCTTTGGCATAATCTTAAACATATCTTCTTGTAAACGATGATCAGTTTTCATGATCAACCAGCCACACCCAAGGGCGGCGTAAAGGACAACCACGCCCACACCCGTGAAAAGAGAAAAAGGTGTCAGCCAGTCCAGACCGCCACCAGCGTAGCGACCATCCACAATATGTATGCCTTGGATGTAAGCGCCTAGCAATACGCCTTGTAAGAAGCTCGAAAGAACAGAGCCACCAATAAATGCTTTGTCCCACAAGTGTTTGGTACGATTGGCCTTGAAGCGAAACTCAAATGCTACGCCACGAAAAATCAGTGCAATTACCATCAGCAAAATAGGTAAGTAAAGCGCAGATAAAACAGCAGAATAGACAATTGGAAACGCTGCAAACAAGCCTGCACCGCCAAGCACCATCCAGGTTTCATTACCATCCCACACGGGTGCCACGGTATTCATCATCACGTCGCGTTCTTGCTGATCTTGAATAAATGGAAATAAAATTCCGATTCCCAAGTCGAACCCGTCTAGCACCACATAGATAAACACGCCAACAGCAATAATCACGACCCAGATTAAAGATAAATCAATCATGATGTTGCTCCTTTGTCTTGATCATCCAGCTCTTCATCAGCTGCACTCAGCGGTCGCATTGGGGTTTTGAACCGACCAACGCCGCCTGCTTCTTGTGGCGTGCTATGAATAAATTGTGGCCCTTTATTAATCAGTTTCAGCATGTAATAAATACCGATTCCAAAGACAACAAAGTACACCAGTACAAAAATGATCAAGGTGAGACCGACTTGTTCGGCAGAGACAGGAGAGATTGCATCTTTAGTGCGCATCACGCCATAGACGACCCAAGGCTGACGACCAACTTCGGTGGTAAACCAGCCTGCAAGCAAGGCAATAAATCCAGATGGCCCCATCACCAAAGCAAAACGCTGAAACCATTTGTTTTCATAAAGCCGGTCTGAACGTCTGAGCCATAGACCTGCCAACGCCAACAGTACCATCAACATGCCAAGCCCGACCATAATTCGAAAGCTCCAAAACACGATGGTGGAGTTTGGGCGATCTTCCGGAGCAAAGTCTTTAAGGCCTTTAACTGTTCCGTCCATCGAGTGCGTTAAAATTAAACTACCCAAATGCGGAATCGCGATCGCATATTTGGTTCGCTCTTCTTGCATATCTGGAATCCCGAACAGATACAACGGCATGGCATGGTCGTGATTGGTTTCCCAATGACCTTCCATTGCAGCGAGTTTTGCAGGTTGATGCTCTAAAGTATTGAGACCATGTGCATCACCTACAAATACTTGTAATGGTGCCAAAACCAAAATGAGCCAGAGTGCCATGGAAAATGACTTTTTGACCAATGCATCACGACGCCCCTTGAGCAAATGCCATGCTGCGGTTGCTGCCACCAAAAGTGATGACACCATAAATGCGGCAATCGCCATGTGAGCCAGTCGGTAAGGGAAGGATGGATTGAAGATAATTGCAATCCAATCTTGTGGCACGATAATGCCATTTTCAATGCTATAGCCTTGTGGTGTTTGCATCCAGCTGTTGGACGATAAAATCCAGAACATGGAAATACAGGTGCCAATCGCCACCATTAAGGTTGCGAAGAAGTGTGCATTTTTGCCCACACGGCCCCAGCCAAACAGCATAATCCCTAAAAAGCCGGCTTCAAGGAAAAATGCACTTAATACTTCATAGCTGAGTAATGGGCCTGTGACACCTCCGGCAAAGCGAGAAAACTCGCTCCAGTTGGTTCCAAACTGATAGCTCATCACAACGCCAGAGACGACACCCATACCAAAAGCGACAGCAAAAATCTTAACCCAAAACTTAAATAAGTCTTGATAAACCGGGTTTTGAGTACGCAACCAGCGCCATTCAAGCACAGCAAGAAAACTTGCTAAACCAATTGAAATTGCTGGAAATATAATGTGAAAAGATACTGTGAACGCAAATTGAATCCGCGCTAATTCTAATGCGGTTAATCCTAATGTCATGAGAGCACCTCATACAACGGATGATGTTGCTCGTGCAATTTTGCAGGCGAGTTTATATCTAACCAGTATAGGCTATTTTTTAAGCAAAACATAATGATTCGTCTCTACAACTCATTCAATTTAAAAATTAAGATAAAAAATTTAAATGGCGAGAGAGAGCGGTGGAGCGCGTCCTTGAGGAATAAGAAAGAGCTGCTGAAGTACAAAGAAAACGTGAAAAAAAGTACGTTTAAAGGCGAGATATCGAACCTGAATACGAACCAAGACTTCACTTAAATCTACATCAAGAAGAGGCACAACATGACCATAGACCACGCAATACTGACATTGATGATTCATGTCGTGATGATGATGTGATGTATCAGTTTTTATTTTCTGTTCAGCTAAATGATGCGCTGTAGCATGATGCGAATGCATGTGATTGGACATTTCAGAGTGTGCAACTGATGTGGTCGCAAAATCACCAATCTGTAGTGCTTGGGCAATAGTTTCACAGACCGGAGAAACTTGGTATTTCTCTGGTAATAGTGGCTGTAAAAACACAGCGATTTGTAAGAAGACTGCAAAAAAACCGAGCAGCCGACCATAACTCATCAACACCCAAGTGATCTCTTTTGGAAATCATTAATTCTAGAATAACAAAAAGTATCGAACTTTCAAAGTTTTAACACTCAAAATTAAATCAACAATTTGATTTTAAAATAAAAATGCAAAAAATTGAATGAATTGTAGAGATTGTGTTAATGTTGCGATGCGCTAAATCGTGTGTAGATTAGTTTATTGAGATTTTTTATTTTGGCCGCGTTTGCTGCTATGTTGATGCAAATTTCGGTTTTCTTGCAGCCCTTGCTTCCTGAAAAATATCAAGTTTCTCGGGTATGTATGACGCTTTCAATATTGAAAAGCGAACATGATACGTCTCATAAAATGATCGGTCATTCGGATCATCAAGCGCCTTTTATTACTCGTTTAATTAACAAACAACATAGTCCTGTTCATGATTCACACATGCTAGATCACAGTTGTGTGTTTTGTACAGTGCATGGTTTTCTTGTTGTACATCTTGATGCTGATATCAAAGAAGTCTTTGAGCGTGTTCGGCTTCAATTATTGCAATACCAAGCTGCCTTTAAGCATGTTTATTTTCAACTTAAACGTCTCTTTTTAAGTCCTCAGGGGCGAGCTCCTCCAGTTTTTTCGTAGTCCATTCGATAAAAGTGAACAAAGCTTTTTACAAAAGTTTTGTTGGGAATAGTTATGCTTAAAAGGAATAGCCATGGGGCAGTTCAATCAATATCCTTGTATAAAAGGACGAACAATTACATCTTTTGAAACTCAGCGTTGCTTTGGATCTTTGACATTTCAGATTCAACCAATTGTAATCGGACTTGCGCTTGGTACAGCCGGTATTCAGTACACCAAAGCTGAAGACCAATACCCAAATGCAATACTTCCCAAAATTACAACCACGGCACAAGATACACAAGAAAGTGATCCGCTTTTGTTGAATCAAGTCAACTCAACTGCAAGCCGATTAAAACTTTCGGCCAGAGAAACCCCGGCATCTGTGCAAACCATCACTCAAAAGCAATTACAAGAAAATGGTGTGCGTACCGTTAAAGAAGCTTTTGGTTCAATTACAGGCGCAACCGTTGGGAATGTACCAGGCAATCCTGCTGTTTTAACGCTGCGTGGTTTTTCTGGCAATACTAATACCGTGTTACAAGATGGCGTGCGTTTAGGTGCATCTACATTTACTACTCGTGATTTAGATGTATGGAAATATGAAAAAGTCGAAGTATTAAAAGGGCCAGCTTCGGTACTCTATGGTGAAGGTGCTCTTGGCGGTACAGTAAATTTGGTTACACGTAAGCCAACATTAGAACGCACTTCGGTTGAGGGTCTGTTGAGTTCTGGCAGTTTTAGTACAGCACGAGCAGCGTTAGATGCAAACGCTCCAATCAGTGCAGATGTGGCGATACGAGGCGGCGTTAGTTATTTGACCTCAGGGAGTCTCAACGATATAGATCGTAATCAGAGCCGTAAAATAGGACTTTATAGCGGCCTGTTGTATCAGCCTAATGATGCGCTATCGATGCTGATTGCCATCAATTATGATGATGATAAAGACAATTCAAGCTATCAAGGATCACCTGTACTTCCTACATCTGCTGCTAGGCAACCCAGCCAGATTTTAGATAATCCATACGGTGTTGTGATTGATAAGGCTACTCGCTATAAAAACTACAACCCCGAAGGTGCGCATTTAAGTGCAGGAACTACCAATATTTCGTGGCAGACGGATTATGTGCTCAATCCTGAATGGTCAATCAGTAATATTGCAACTTTTTATCATGCTGATCGTGAGTTTTTTTTGGCACCAGAGCAAACCTACACACGCTCAGGACTTTTCAATCGCACAGTACAGCGTTGGGATCACGATCATACAGTGTGGAGTAATCGGTTAAGTGCAAGTTATGATTCGTTGGTTGCGGATCGATTTCGTCAAAGATTTAGTTTGGGTACAGAATATAGTCATACTCATTTTGAAAGTGCACGACCTAGTGGAAATTTGTCTGCTGTTGATCCTTTTGATCCGGTTGTGGGATCGATGCCCGGAGCTGATTGGTCGGGTTGGACCAGCAACTTTGACTTTACGACAAGAATCAATAATTGGGCTTTATTTGCAGAGAATGCCATTAATCTTAATCCAAAGTGGTTAGTCGTTGGCGGTGTGCGTTATGAAACACTCGATGTAGATAGAGAAAGTAAAAATCAGATTACATCAACATCGCAATTCTTCTCACCTTCGTTTCGACCATTTTCGTGGCGTTTAGGTAGTGTATATGACATCAATGATCATGTGCAGGTGTATGGCCAATACAGTACCGCTGTTACACCTGTTTCGTCTTTATTGGTTATTTCTACAGCCAATGGAGAGTTCAATCTATCTAAAGGGAAGTCGGCAGAAATCGGGTTTAAAAGCAGCAGTTTTGACCAAAAGCTCGCACTGATTGGTTCGATATATCATATTGAACTCGATGATATTCTCACTCGAGATCCTAATAATGTGAATCTGACAGTTCAAGGCGGAAAGCAAAAATCTAAAGGCGCCGAAATCACAGCCTCTTACGCGATTACTCCTCAACTTCGAAGCAACTTGGGTGCATCGTGGGTGGATGCTCAATACAAAAAACTGATCGAGTCTGGTGGTGCAGATCGTTCTGGAAATCGTCCAATCAATGTGCCAGATCGAGTCATCAATGCTTCTATGCTCTATACCTTCAAAAGCCAGCCCATTACGCTAGGTGGATTTGTGAAGCATGCCAGTGGCTTTTATACCGATACAGCGAATACCTATTTCGTAAAAGGACATACGACTTATGACGCATCGTTATCTTATGCACTTAAAAATATCACTTTGACCTTATGGGGACGCAATCTGACTAACGAGTTTTATGGTGAATATTCAGGATACTCCTCAACACAGATTTATATTGGTGCACCTCGCAGTGTCGAGCTAGCAATGACATTTAAATATTGATCAATTGACAAGCTCGGGCGGCATTTGCCGTCTGTGAAGATGAGATAATTTTATATGAAAAACATAATATTGGTTTCGGTCATTTTTGCGAGTATTGGTCTGGGGTGTGCTCAGTCAAAATCGGATGTTACTTCGGCACACGAAAAGCAACAAGTGGATACCAATTTACAGAAATGGGTGGGTAAGTATCAAGGTTCACTGCCATGTGCTGCTTGTGTATCGCGATGTGAAGGATGTGAAGGTGTAAGTTATGATTTAGAATTATTTCAAGATCAGTCCTTTACCTTGTTGTATCGATCTAATCAGGATAATAGTGTCTTAGAAAGCCACCGTGGTCGTTTTGAGTTTTTAGATGATGGAAAACTTCAAATTGAGCTCCATCCTCTGAAAGCCAGAAATATTTTGGTCTATACTGATGATGGTATTGAAATTTTGGATAGCGTTACAATGCAGCCTTATATTGATCATGAAGACTTTATGCTGCAAAAGATGAGCTCCTAAATCTGGAGCTCATCTTGATGTGTTGATAAAATATTCTAGATTCATACATTCAACGATTGACTCTGAATAACCGCATCACTTTTTGTTGTGCAAATGGGTTGCACATCAAGATTGCAATCAAAATAATGGCAATCCCGATCAGTGTAAACAGGTCGGGAAGCTCTTGCCAAAAAACATAGCCCCATACACCTGCAAACACAATCGCGATATAGTTCATCGGGCCGATTTTACCAGCCGGTGCTAAGCTGTAGGCATAAGACATAAATAATTGACTAATATTAGCCAGTAGCCCAGCTGTAATAAGTAAAGCCAGTTCGTGTAGGGTGAACATTCGCCAGTGCCAAAACATCGGGATTGATGAAATCAGCGTACCAAACATACAGAAATAAAATACGATGCGTTCTGGAGATTCGGTGCTGGTCAGCGCACGGACAGTCACAAAAGCCATCGCAGATAAAAAGCAGGCCCCAAGGCCGATAAAAGAAATCAGATTAAATAAGCCCTGATCAGGTTTAGCAACAAACATGACACCCACTAAACCCAATATGGCAGCAAAAATCATAGATTTGGTGATTTGTTCTTTGAGAAATAACCACGCAATCAGTGGAATGAAAATAGGTGAAGAGTAACTAAACACCATCGCATTGGAGAGCTTTAGATTGGCAATCGCATAAAAGAAACCATACATCGCGGCCAATCCCACCACACTTCGCCACGTATGCATCCATAATTTTTGCGTTCGAATGAGTCCAAATCCATTTTTAATTAACATGGGAATAAAAATGAATAGACCCACCGCGTTTCGAAAAAATACAATCGTTGCGTTATCGACACTTTGTGATGCAAATCGAATACACACTCCCATAATCGAAAAAAGTAAGGCGGATGTCATTAGACACAGCAGGGCCTTTCCGATATTGTCAGACGACGAAGCAGGAGTGGAGAGATTTTGCATAAGATCAATGTGGCAACAAGTTTCAGTGTTTAGTTTAGCAGCGATCTAGAAAATGAGTGAAATGTATCGCAATCAAATATTGAAATAAAAAAGATGAATACACAGAATTCATCTTTTTTTATATGCCTTAGGTAACTGGTGCAGGATTAAACACGGCCAGCGAATTGTGAATTCCCCATTTATCCGACCACGTTTGCTGTTCGCCACTCGCGACTTTCAAAATCAGTTCAAACAGTTCCCATCCCACTTCTTCAATGGTTTTTTTACCAATCGCAATATCGCCCGCACTAATATCGATGAGATCATACCAGCGATTGGCAATGGTATTGCGGCTGGCCATCTTGATGACAGGCACCGCCGCCAATCCATAAGGTGTTCCGCGGCCTGTAGTAAACACTTGTACTGTAATACCCGAAGCCATTTGTTGTGTACCGCAAATAAAGTCACTCGATGGTGTAGCGGCAAAGATCAACCCTTTTTTAGTGGGTTTTTGGCCCGGTGACAACACTTCAACAATCGCAGAGCGGCCTGACTTGGCAATTGATCCCATGGCTTTTTCAACAATATTATTTAAGCCGCCTTTTTTGTTGCCGGGCGTGGTATTGGCACTTCGATCAACTTTGCCTGCGGCCAAATAATCATCGTACCACTGCATTTCACGAATTAAATCTTTCGCGACTTGTTCGTTTTCTGCGCGTGGAGTAAGTAAATGGATACCATCACGAACTTCGGTCACTTCTGAAAACATGACTATACCGCCGCAGCGGATAATCAAATCTGAAGCAAAACCAACAGCCGGATTAGAGGTCACGCCAGAAAAGGCATCGCTACCACCGCACTGCATACCGACAACTAAATGTGATGCCGAAACAACTTCACGCTGGCGTTGGTTGAGCTTTTCTAAATGAATCTTTGCAACCGCCAAAATATGATCGACCATACTTTGAAAGCCGTGATGCTGTTCATCTTGAAGCTGGATGATGTCTTCATCTTCAAGCGGAATACGTTTATTTTCTGTTGGGAGTGAAAGTAAGCGTTCGGGTTGCATTTTTTCACAGCCTAAACTCACGACCATGACTTCTCCACCAAAATTAGGATTCAATGCCAGATTATGAATCGTGCGGATTGGTACAATCGCGGCAGGTGCATCAATAGCAACACCACAGCCATACAAATGATTTAAACCAACTACGCCGTCTACATTTGGATATTCTGCCAATAGCTCACGTTCTATAATTTTCACCACATGATCGACAATTCCTTCTACGCAATTCACGCTGGTGGTAATTGCCAAAAGGTTTTTTGTACCGACTGAACCATCTTTATTTATGTAACCTTTAAAGGTATAGCCAGTCAAAGGTTCCATTTGAGGTGCCGGACGGGTGGCTAACTCAAGCTCACTTAAATCAGGGGGCGTTGGCATGCGCGTGACCGCTTCATTCACCCATGCTCCCGCGTTTAAATCGCAATTAACATAACCAATGACTTCACCATAGCGAATGATGGATGCGCCGTTTTTTAAGTCTTCAAGCAGTACTTTATGGCCTTGTGGAATATATTCGATTAAACATAGATCATATGTCTCAATCACAGTTCCTTGTGCAAGGCCGCCATCGTTGACCACAATGGCAACATTGTCCAGCGGATTAATTTTGATCAGTAATGGCTTTTGCATGCGTCTTCCTTGTTAATTTAATTAAGGCCGTATGCCAAATATATTTGGCATCGGCTAATCGAGATTACTTATATGGATGTTTTCAGTTGAAAGCGTTGAATCTTCCCAACCACAAATAAATAGCAGAACATGGCAATCACAGCGTGAACGCCAACAAAAATCAGAGCACCATTAAAAGAACCTGTCGCTGCTAAGATGTAGCCGATTGCAATCGGAATGATGATGCCAGCAGTATTTCCAAAAGTATTGAATAAGCCACCTGACAATCCAATCATCTCTTTAGGTGCAACATCCGACATGACAGCCCAGCCAAGTGCGCCAAAGCCTTTGCCAAAAAATGCCAGTGACATGAAAAATACAATCGCCGTTTGAGACTCTACAAAATTACACACCACAATACTGGTAGACAGTAACATACCGAGCACAATAGGGAACTTACGTGCAAAAGTGAGTGATTTATTCATACGGATGAGTTTGTCGGAAATAATGCCACCTAAAATTCCTCCAATAAAACCACAGAGCGCTGGCAAAACGGCCGCAAAACCTGCTTGTAAAATTGTCATGTGACGTTCTTTGACCAAATACACAGGAAACCAAGTTAAAAAGAAATAGGTGAGGCAGGTAATACAATACTGTGCAATAAAAATACCCAGTAACATCCGAGATGCCAGTAGTTTACGGATATTAGACCAGCTCATTTTATTGTTTTCATCGACCTTTTTAAGCTGATTTTCGCCCATATTGGTGATGGCACCATGATCTTGAAGATATTTAAACTCAGCAGAATTTAAACGAGGATGCTTTTCTGGGCTATAAATAACCTTTAGCCAAATAAATGCAATCACAATCCCGATTCCACCCATGATCCAGAAAACAGATTGCCAGTGAATGTGCGTAACTAACCAGCCCATAAACGGTGCAAAGATCACGGTGGCAAAGTATTGAGCAGAGTTAAAAATAGCGGCCGCAGTACCGCGTTCTTTGGTTGGAAACCAAGCAGCGACAATTTGACTATTTCCAGGAAAGGCTGGGCTTTCAGACAAACCGACCATAAACCGCAAAATAAAAAGTGATGCAATAATTAAGGGAATGGAGCCAAAAATATCGACAAAACCAAGCATGACTGTAAAGATCGACCAGAGTAAAATACTCCAGAAATATACTTTACGTGCTCCGAATTTATCGAGAAGCCATCCACCGGGGATTTGTCCGATGACATACGCCCAGCCAAATGCAGAAAATATGTAGCCCATAGTGACCGATGTAAGTCCCAATTCTTGGGACATTGGAGATGCAGCCATTGAAATGGTTGCTCTATCTCCGTAATTAAGTGCTGTGACTAAAAAAATCATGGCCAGAATGTAATAACGGGTTTTGGTGTGAGAAACCCGATTTTTACTGATCACGGCGATGTTTGTTTGCAAGTTATCCATATACAAACTCTTCTAATAATCAACCTGTTTGCTGGTCCATGAAACAGGTGACGTCATGTCATATTCGTGCATAGAATAAATCAAAAAATATTTCGATATTCTATAGTCCAGTTCTAAACTTGATAATTTAGATATAAGACATCATACGACTATTTATTTTAATTTGACAAGCTATCTAAGAAAATTATTTTTGAGTACATGAATTGACAAGTTGTCTGATGTCTTATAGCGTTAAAAAAAGAAAAAGTAACCCTAGCCAAGGAGTATCAAGATGGCGACTTCAACACCTATAGTAAAATCGGTTCGTGCAATTCCGGTAGCAGGGCATGACAGCATGTTACTTAATTTAAGTGGCGCACATGGCCCGTATTTCACGCGTAATCTATTGGTTATAGAGGATAACTCAGGAAATATCGGTGTTGGCGAAATTCCGGGTGGTGAAAAAATCTTAAATACCTTAAATGATGCGAAAGCGTTAATTGAAGGTCAGCCTATCGGTGAATACAAAAATCTGCTAAAAAAAATTCAAGAGACTTTTGCCGACCGTGATCGTGGTGGGCGTGGGAACCAGACTTTTGATTTGCGTACAACTATTCATGTGGTCACGGCTTATGAATCCGCTTTACTCGATTTACTGGGCCAGCATTTAAATGTCAATGTCGCCAGTTTGTTAGGCGATGGGCAGCAACGTACTGAAGTTGAGGTATTGGGTTATTTATTTTTTATCGGTGACCGTCAACAAACTCAATTGGATTATCTCGGCTCAACTGCAAAGACTGAATTTGATTGGTATCAGCTTCGCCATGAAAAAGCGCTCACACCAAGTGCCATTCAACGATTGGCCGAAGCTTCTTATGACCGTTATGGCTTTAAAGATTTTAAACTAAAAGGTGGTGTCTTACACGCCGAACAAGAAGCAGAAGCGGTAACCGCAATTGCGCATCGCTTTCCTGAAGCACGTGTCACGCTTGATCCAAATGGTGCGTGGTTTTTAGATGAAGCGATTGCCGTGGGTAAACATTTAAAGCATGTGCTGGCTTATGCCGAAGATCCATGCGGGGCTGAACAAGGTTACTCAAGCCGTGAAATTATGGCGGAATTCAAACGTGCTACAGGCTTGCCTACCGCAACCAATATGATTGCAACTGACTGGCGGGAAATGTCGCATAGTATTCAGCTTCAGGCAGTGGATATCCCTTTAGCCGATCCACATTTCTGGACGCTAGAAGGATCTGTTCGCGTATCGCAGTTATGCAAGATGTATAACCTTACATGGGGATCACATTCAAATAATCACTTCGATATTTCGCTGGCGATGTTTACACATGTTGCTGCAGCCGCTGTGGGCAACGTTACAGCGATTGACACACACTGGATTTGGCAAGAAGGTATTGACCATCTTACCAAGTCACCACTTGAGATTAAGAACGGCAAAATTCAGGTTTCCACAGCTCCCGGACTTGGTGTAGAACTCGATTGGGATAATATCTACAAAGCACATGAGCTTTATAAAGCCAAAGGCTTAGGCGCTCGCAATGATGCTGAAGCCATGCAATATATGATCCCGAACTGGACATTCAATAATAAAAAGCCATGTTTGGTTCGTTAATTTAGAGTTTTTGAATGATTCAAAACGGCCGCTCACACGAGCGGCCGTTTTTATTGAATTATATTTAGCAAAAAGTATAAAAAAGAATTGAAACTGAAAAAAGATATAATGTAAGATGTCTGACAACATGAGTTCAAAAGGATATGTGTTAATGGATGCTCTTGAGTTAAAAAAAATTGTTTCTGACGGTTTATTGTCTTTTCCGGTTACTGACTTTGACCAGCATGGGGAATTTAATGCGGCGTCTTATCAAAAACGTCTTGAATGGTTAGCGCCTTATGGTGCAAGTGCTCTATTTGCAGCGGGTGGTACGGGTGAATATTTTTCATTAACCGGTTCTGAATATTCGGATGTTATTAAAACGGCAGTCGATGCGTGCAAGGGCAGTGTTCCAATCATTGCAGGTGCAGGTGGTCCAACACGTCAAGCAATTGCTCAAGCGCAAGAAGCAGAGCGTTTAGGTGCTCACGGTATTTTGTTGATGCCGCACTACTTAACCGAAGCAAGCCAAGAAGGTTTGATTGAACACGTGAAACAGATCTGCCAAGCAGTCGATTTTGGTGTGATTTTTTATAACCGCAGTGTTTCTAAACTCAATGTTGATTCTCTACATCAACTGGTTGAAGCCTGTCCAAATCTGATTGGCTTTAAAGACAGTTCGGGCCAAATCGATATGATGACGGAAGTGGTACAAACCTTTGGTGATCGTTTGTCATATTTGGGTGGCTTACCTACGGCGGAAGTTTTTGCAGCGCCTTACAAGGCATTAGGTTCGCCTGTCTATTCATCGGCTGTATTTAACTTTATTCCAAAAACAGCGATGGAGTTTTACAACGCTTTACGTC
Source organism: Acinetobacter sp. 243_ASPC (assembly GCF_001054715.1). Lineage (NCBI taxonomy): Bacteria > Pseudomonadati > Pseudomonadota > Gammaproteobacteria > Moraxellales > Moraxellaceae > Acinetobacter > Acinetobacter sp. 243_ASPC. The sequence continues at coordinate 13,687 of NZ_JVOR01000078.1, forward strand.
GTGATGACTTTGAAACAACCCAACGTTTGATTCGTGACTTCTTTTTACCTCTGATCAAAATCCGCAACCGTAAGTCTGGTTATGCGGTAAGTATGATCAAAGCAGGGGCGAAAATTGTAGGGCATGATGCAGGGCCGGTTCGTCCGCCGCTCAGTGATATGACGCCTGCGGATTACGAAGATTTAGCTGAATTGATTGCGACACTTGGCCCGCAATAAGTTTCAAAGTTTTAAGGAAATACTATGATGAGCAAGAATATCGGTAAACAGTTTATTCAGGGTCAACGTGTTGCAGAACACGCGGCAAGCTTAGAAAGTATCAATGCTACAGATTATCAGCCGACTGGCTATGTATTTAGTCAAGCCAGTTTGAATGAGGTGGATCTTGCAGCAAAAGCCGCACATCAGGCATTTTTGACATACCAAAATACCAGTCACGAACAACGCGCAGTATTTTTAGATGAAATTGCCATTCAGATTGAAGGGCTAGGTGCTGAGCTTCAAGAAGTGGCGGCCCTAGAAACAGGCTTACCACTTGCGCGCTTGCAAGGTGAAACTGCACGAGTAACAGGGCAACTTCGACTATTTGCTGAATTACTGCGCCGTGGAGATGTATTAGGTGCTCGAATTGATACCGCGCTACCAGATCGTAAACCTTTACCGCGTGTCGATTTAAGACAATATAAAGTTGGCGTGGGGCCGGTTGCAGTTTTTGGTGCCAGTAACTTTCCGCTTGCATTTTCTACCGCAGGTGGTGATACAGTCGCAGCGCTTGCCGCAGGCTGTAGCGTGGTATTTAAGGCACATTCAGGTCATATGGCAACAGCTGAACTGGTTGCTCAGGCGATCGAAAAAGCAATCGAGATTTGCAATATGCCGCGTGGCACATTCAATATGATCTTTGGAGCACGAGTAGGTGCTAATCTGGTCGAGCATCCTCTGATTCAAGCTGCCGGTTTCACGGGCTCACTCGAAGGCGGAATGGCATTGTTTCGCTTAGCACAAAACCGCACTCAGCCTATTCCATTTTTTGCAGAAATGTCGAGCGTTAATCCTGTAGTTGTGCTACCAGATGCGCTTAACGCACGTGCAGAGAAAATTGCACAAGATACAGTTGCTTCATTTAACATGGGATGTGGCCAGTTTTGTACAAAACCAGGTTTGATTATTGGGATTAAAAGTGTTGAGTTTGATCGATTTGTGGAGGCTTTGATTGACTCAACACGTAGTGCTGCTCCACAAGTGATGCTTAATCGGGGTACCTTAAAAAGTTATCATCAGGGCATTCAAAACCTAGTTGATGCATCAGGTTTTGAACATATCGCATCTGGTTTAGCGCCAGAAATGGTTTCACAGGCTCAGGCGCATTTGTTCAAAGCAGATTCTTCTTTGCTGCTAAAAGGTCATGCATTGTTACAACATGAAGTATTTGGTCCGATGTCGGTGGTTGTTTCGGTTGAAACCAAGGCTGAGCTCCTGCAAGGACTCAATGCTCTAGGTGGTCAGCTCACTGCAACTATTATTGGTGATGATAGCGATTTGGCAGAGGCTGCAGATCTATTACAAACACTCACCGGTAAAGCTGGCCGTGTATTATTTAATGGCTACCCAACAGGTGTAGAAGTATGTGATGCCATGGTACATGGTGGTCCATTTCCGGCAACCAGTGATGCACGCGGCACCTCGGTAGGTACAGGTGCCATCGATCGCTTTTTGCGTCCGGTATGCTACCAAAATACCCCGCAGGCCTTGCTGCCTGATGCACTAAAAGATGCTAATCCATTAAACATCCATCGGTTGATTAATGGTCAATTCACAAAAAATGCAATCTAATATGAGAAGGCGGTTCAGCTCTAGCTGAACTGCTCTTTTATAACACTGTTTTTAATTTTCAAAACTGCCCATAAGCTGAATTTTTTCAATGTGCTTATGACTAACTTGTCAGTTTATAGTAATATGAATAATCGAATTTTCTAATGTTTAATGAGTTCTTCAAATATGTCTAGCGCAATCAAACCTAGATCAGCAAAAAAACTAAGCCAGATTATTGTAGAACAACTTATTGCAAAAATTCAGTCTGGAGAATTTAAAGTTGGAGAAAAAATTCCAACTGAACTCGAGCTGATCGAGACATTTGAAGTCAGTCGCTCCGTGATTCGAGAAACGATCACAGAACTTCGCTCGTTAGGATATGTCGAAACCCGTCATGGAATTGGTACATTTGTAAAAGAACAGATCGCAGAACAAAATTTTTTGTTGTCCAACGCTAGCCTGGAAACCATCAATGACATTGTGGCATTACTTGAGCTTCGAATTAGCTTAGAGTCGGAAGCGGTATTTTTGGCATCCGAACGCCGTTCAGATATTCATATTGCCAAAATGAAAGCAGCGCTTGAAGATTTTGAATCTCATATTTCGTCGACAGCAAACGATGGAACGGTCAAGGCAGATTATGACTTTCATATTGCAATTGCAGAAGCATCAAGTAATCAATATTTTGTCGATTTTTTAAAGTATCTGGGTGAAAAAATCATTCCGCGTGCTCGACTCAATTCAATTGAAAAGAGCCCGGAAAATCGTGAGGACTATCTTAAGTCTGTACATCATGACCATGTGAATATTTACAATGCAATTGTGGACCAAGATGGGTTACTTGCTCGTCAAATGATGCGTGCACATTTGTCTAAAAGTATTAAGAAATTCAAACAATAATCAAAATTAAGGTCGTGATTGAATTTGAACAATCCCGACCTCAAGGCTTAAACTAGATTTTGCTCAATACCTTGCATATTTTTATTAATATTGTCTTGAATGGTTAAAAATAACCGCTGCTGTGCTTCGTCGGTTCCCCAAGCAATATGTCCTGTAATTAATACATTGGCATGCTGCTTATGTAAATTTAATAGGGGATGATCAACTGGTGGTGGTTCTTGATCCAATACATCAGCTGCATAGCCCGCCAATTCTCCAGATTCAATCGCTGCAACAATCGCGTTGGCATCGACCAAACCACCACGTCCCACATTAATCAGTAAACTGTTGGGTTTCATCATCTTCAATACAGAAGCGTCAATTAAATGATGAGTCTGTTGGTTGAGTTCGCAGTGTAGAGACACAATATCTGCAGTTTGAATGGCTGTTTCAAAAGGAACATAGCCTTCACGACACGTTGTTGCACCTTTACGCTCACTAAACAGAACGTGCATTCCAAAAGCCTCAGCTTTTTGAGCAAGAGATAAACCAATTTCACCTTTGCCAATAATTGTGAGCGTTTTACCTTTAAGTTCGCGCATTGGGGCAGCCAAATGAAACGAACTATCTCCGATCGACCATTTGTCCTCTAATACACCTTGAAGCTGCTGGCCAAAATTTTTAATCAGATAAATCATAAAGGTAAATGCATGTTCTGCTACAGCATCGCCTGCATAGCCGCGAATATTACATACCTGAATACCATGTTGCCGCAATAAAGGCATGTTGACATGATTGAATCCGGTTGAACATAATGCCACCAGTTTTAAATTCGGATTATTTTTTAAAATAGTTTCATTAATATCTAAATCACTGATAATGAGTACATCTTGATCGAATACTTGTGTCGCAAACTGCTCCTGAGTGAGCTGCTCAAACTCGGTATAATCCACTGGAAAATCGAACTCGAATGCTTGATCAAGTAACACGTATTTTTCTGTACAAGTAATTTTTAAAGATTTCATAAGATCATAACAATTTAAAGATAAGACATCATACAACAAATTTTAGTCAAAGTAATTGTAAGAGGCAATTTCTCTATTCATCCATGCGATAACAAAGAGTAATTGATTCTTGGTGCTTATTTCTATTTATTTTAGTGAAAATAGAAGATGAGATAACTTAAGCTAGCCTAAATTTTTAACATAAATTGTGAAATTTAAATTAAATAAAAAAGATAATTAATTGGTGTAAATATTAAAAAATGTGATATATTTAACAAAATTGATTTCCATTGTGGGAACCCTGTAATGGTTTTGCATTCCCGGTTACAGGTTTTTTTATTTTGTAAAACTATGTCTAATAAAAAATGAAAGTGTATGAGATGATTTTTTCGATCAGTTGAGATGAGCAAGAACGAATACTGTATAACGTCAATAATGCTTCAACACGAACAGATTTTTTAGCTAGAGTAAAATTGATACTCGAGCAAGAATGGATTTCTTCAAAAGTTGAAAGCAGCAGTTCAGATCAAATTGCCTTCGATGAGCAAATCTATTATGAAAGTTTACAGCAGATCGAAATGATGTCTGATGATTTTATTGCTCATGGCACTGCACGTTTAACAAAAAATATTTTTATGTCGGTTTTGGTACGCGACGTCATTAAAATATAGAGAATTTGGTTATTAAATAAAAAAGATATAAATCCACTTCCTCAATATTTTAACGATACTCTGAAGTGGATTTATGATGAGGGTAATAACCTTAAGGTACTTTTTTACAAGATTCAGATGGCGATTGCAAAATTTGGCTTGCCGCAGGCACACTGTGCGTCAGCCATACATTTCCGCCAATCGTAGATCCTTTACCAATGATAATTCGGCCTAAAATCGTGGCACCTGCATAAATTACCACTTCATCTTCTACAATCGGATGACGCGCATAATCTTTTTTCAGGCCACCATCATCGGTAAGCTCAAATCGTTTTGCACCCAGTGTTACTGCCTGATAAATACGCACACGCTCACCAATAATACAGGTTTCTCCAATCACAACGCCTGTTCCATGATCGATAAAGAAACCTTTACCAATTTGGGCACCTGGATGAATATCGATACCTGTTGCAGAATGCGCCAGTTCAGAAATAATTCTAGACACCAGCGGCACATGCTTATATAGCTGATGTGAAAGACGATGATGGATAATCGCCAATAATCCCGGATAACAAATCAGTACCTCATCGACACTGTGAGCAGCCGGATCGCCCTCAAAAGCCGCGAGTACATCTTCATCAAGTAAACGGCGGATATATGGCAGCGCATTGGCAAAATCTTGGACTATGGTTTTGGCATATGTATCGATGTCTTGATCGACAGTACTTGGGTGCAGCTTTGCCTCGTAATGCAAGGCCATGCGTACTTGTATAAAAAGTTCGTTTAATACGCGGTCAAGCGTATAAGCAATATAGTAATTTTCGGTTTCTTGGCGAAGTTCTGCAGGCCCAAGTCGCATCGGAAATAAAATGCCGCATAAGTCATTAACCACGACCCGAAGAACTTCCTTAGATGGCAGTTCGCGATCTCCCATCTCTTTGGTGCGATGTTGACTTTCACGCCAGTCGTGCCGTGCTTTTTGCAAGCCGTCTACAACGGAGTGGATATTCCATGAGGCCATTTTTTTAATCCTAATGATTTGCTACATGTGTAATAGAAACTGACTAAGTTATTGTTTAAATCAATTTTTGATTTTTTTCAAATTTTTAGCTTTTAATTGTGTATTTTACTCAACAAATAAAGCAAACAATGCGTTTGATCTGGATATGACTCCTATATACTCTGCATATATTTTTACTTACGCAAAGTTACATTGAGTTTTGAGTATTCAGGATCATTTATGATAAACGCCCAGATGTTTCCCACCACATTTCTTTTTCGTTGTTTAAAAATGATCTTAGGTACAGGTATTGGTACTTTAAGTACACTCAGTTTTGCAGAAACTCAATCTAAGCAGCTCGAAACCATTGTGTTGAGTGCCAATCAGCAAGATTCTGGTTATTTGCGTCAAAATGTTAATCTGGAAGGTTTTGGTACAACGCAGTTAAAAGATATTCCAGCCTCTGTATCTGTCGTGAGTTCAGCACGCTTAGAGGATCAGCAAGCCAAAGTACTGACCGATGTGATCAAGAATGATGCTGCTTTGGGAGATGGATATGCTGCAATCGGTTACTATCCGAATTTTGTCTCGCGTGGTTTTGCGCTGGCTTTAGGTTCAAGCTATCTGCTCAATGGCTATGTGGTTCGTGGTGAACAAAACATTGCACTTGAAAATAAGGATCGAGTAGAAATTTTAAAAGGCATTTCGGCCATTCAAAGTGGCATGTCGACACCCGGTGGCGTCGTTAATTATGTTACAAAGCGTCCAGAGGATATTCGTTCAGTTACTGTGGGTGCCAACAGTGAGGGAGGAACATCTATCGGGCTAGATGTCGGTGGCTTTTTAGGCAAAGCGCAAACCTTAGGTTATCGCGTAAATCTTGCCGAAGAACAGATTCATCCTTATGTCGAGCATGCTAACGGTCAGCGTGTGTTCGGCTCACTCGCACTCGATTGGCAGATTGATGATCAATCACAGCTTCAGTTTGATATTGAATCACAACGCCAAAAACAACGTTCAGTTCCGGGATACCAATTACTCGACGGCTCAACAGTTCCGACTGATGTGGCTTGGAGCAGATTGCTGGGTTATCAAAGCTGGAGTAAGCCAGTCACCAACGTTGCGCTGAACACCAGCCTGACGTATCGCTATCAAATTAACTCAGACTGGGCTGCGAGCATCGGTGCGAGTTATAGCCATGTCAAAATTGACGATTATATTGCCTTTCCATATGGTTCCTATAAAGGTTTGAAACCGATTGAAAATACCTTTGATGCCGATGGAAACTACGATCTTTACGATTACCGTAGCCCAGACGATGTACGTATGACCACACAACTCAAATCGAGTTTAAAGGGCCAAATTGAAACGGGAAATGTACATCATTATTTGAATTTTGAATTGGCTGCTGTAGAAAAAAATCAAAAACGTTATGTTGGTATTAATACACCCGTTGGAACAGGGAATATTTATCAAGACACCACCGATTTTGAACCCGCTACATTTGATTTAGGAAATCGATATAAGCCACTCGAAAGTAAGCAGCTTTCTGTGGCATTTACAGATCGAATGGAGCTTGATCCACAATGGACAGTATTACTGGGTGGAAAATGGATCGATTTAAATGAAAAAGCGTATGACAGTGACGGTACGGAAAATCGTCATACAGACATTCAAAAATTTTTACCACAAATGGTATTAAGTTATCGACCACTTGAAAATACAACAGTTTATCTTTCTTATGCGAAAGGTTTAGCGGACGGTGGAACAGCACCATGGTATACAAGCAATGCCAATCAGGTCTTGGCACCTGTTCAGTCGCGACAATATGAGCTGGGCTTCAAACAGCAGTACAACAACGCTTTGCTCAGCTTGGCACTTTTTGATTTAAAGCAGAATAATCAGTTTGTTGCACCTACTGATGACGGCAATCTCATATTTATCGAAAAAGGTGATCAGCGCTCTCAAGGAATCGAGTTCGGATTGACGGGCAAGCTTTCATCACAAATTGAACTGAGCTCAAGTTTGGCATTGATGAAGTCTCGTTGGGAAGGAAGTGAAGTTGATGCTTACGAAGGGCATCAAATTCAAAATGTACCCAAACTGCGTTTTGCAACGCATGTGTCTTATGATGTCGCGCAAATAGACGGTCTACGACTCTTGGCGGGTATGCAATATAGCGCCAGTAAATATGCCAATAAGTCTGGAACTGTAAAAGTTGGCGGTTATAGTGTGTTTGATCTTGGTGCAGCTTATGCCTTTAAAGTCAGTGGTTATGACTCTACACTCAGACTGACCGTTGATAATCTGTTCAATAAGCAATACTGGCGTGATGTAGGTGGATTTATGGGCGATGACTATTTATTTTTAGGTGCACCACGAACGGCTCAAGTTTCACTTAATGTGAAATTTTAAATCAAGAGCACATCTTCATCATTTCGGTGCTTTTTTTATTCGGCATGTGTCATTTTGGGGTGGGTTTTTAAAAACAGGGTTGAGTTCAGTTGGAAGTGAACTCAACCTTTTTCTATTCTTGATCAGTCAAATGAAGAAAATGGAAGATTTATACGTAAAATGACGTAGAGACAAATTTTGACAACACATTATAATCTAAAATTTGTATTTTATTTTTTTATTTTCCTATTATTAAATCAATAAAAAGATAATTTATTTTAAACCTAATTATTATTATTTAAGATTATGATTTTAATTAAAATTATTTAAATTAAAGATTTAATTTTTAAAATATAAAGCTGAAAAATTATTTTTGGCATGCTCTTTGAATGATATTTCATCGCAAAAAATTATTTTAATTTAATGATGATCAAATTGGAGAAGAAGTCATGTTACAGCAAAGAATGATGTCCATTTCATTGTGTATCGCAGCGGTAATGGGGGGATTATCACTCACAGGATGCTCAAAATCATCAGATAAAACGGCAGCCACCGAAACGTCGGCCACGTCTGCACCAGCCAGCAAAAGTTCAGACACCATTAAAGTCGGTATTTTACATTCCTTATCTGGCACTATGGCCATTTCAGAAACTTCGCTTAAAGACACGGCCTTGATGACCATCAATGAGATCAATGCGAAAGGTGGCGTATTAGGTAAAAAGCTTGAGCCAGTTGTGGTTGATCCTGCGTCAGACTGGCCGCTTTTTGCAGAAAAAGCACGTCAGTTGATTACTCAAGACAAGGTAGCGGTCATTTTTGGATGCTGGACATCGGTTTCGCGCAAATCTGTTTTACCTGTAGTGGAGGAACTCAACGGTTTATTATTTTATCCTGTTCAATATGAAGGTCAGGAACAGTCTAAAAATATATTCTACACGGGCGCTGCACCGAACCAGCAAGCGATTCCTGCGGTGGAGTATTTGATGAGAGAAGAGGGTGGCAAGGCGCAGCGCTTTGTGTTGCTGGGTACAGATTATGTGTACCCACGTACGACCAATAAAATTCTTCGCGCTTTTTTGAAATCGAAAGGCGTTGCAGATGCCGACATTATGGAAGAGTACACGCCGTTTGGTCATAACAACTATCAAACCATTGTGGGAAATATCAAAAAATTTGCTGCGGGTAAAAAGACCGCGGTGATTTCAACCATCAATGGTGACTCCAATGTGCCTTTTTATCGTGAGTTGGGCAACCAAGGCATCAAAGCATCCGATATTCCAGTGATGGCTTTTTCTGTGGGTGAAGAAGAGTTACGCGGTATCGATACCAAACCGCTGGTGGGTCACTTAGCGGCTTGGAATTACTTCATGTCGGTTAAGAATCCAAAAAACACCGACTTTATCAATAAATTTAAACAGTATGCAGTGGAGTATAAACTGCCGAATGCCTCAAAAGTGGTCACCAATGACCCAATGGAAGCCACCTATGTGGGGATTAATATGTGGAAACAGGCAGTCGAAAAAGCAGGCTCAACCGATGTGGATAAAGTCCGTACAGCCATGGCGGGCCAGACGTTTGCAGCACCGTCTGGATATACCCTAAAAATGGATGAAACCAATCATCATTTACAAAAGCCAGTCATGATTGGTCAGATTCGTGCTGATGGCCAGTTTGATGTGGTCTATAAAACACCAACCACGATTCGTGCGGAGCCATGGAGCCCGTACATTCCAAAATAACAAATCAACGAGGGCCTGTACGCATTGATACAGGCCAACCTCAGTCAAGCTTAAAAAATATTCACATAGCAAGGGTTTACTATGTTTAACCATATTCGGCGCTGGGCAATGATGATGCTTTTCATACAGCTTTGTTGTGTGTCTGTGTGGGCAACTGAAAATAGCAGTCAGCCACAGACATCACTCTCCCACACGGCGGCTGTAGCGCACGATGATGCGATACAAACTTTTGTTCGGTCGGATTTTACAGCCCGTCGGACGATGCTTAATCAGTGGCCTGCCAGTCTAGAATCACTGGACAAACTTGTTGGTTATATCGACGACAATCAACTTTATACCGATAGTTCAGGTAATACCTATCTACTTAAAGATGAACAAACGCTCTTGAGCTATCCCGATGAAAAAGTCATCACCACATGGCCTTCAGATTTATCTCAAGTCACACTGGTGAATACTTTAAGAAAAGCACTGACGTTTGGGCAGGCCAAAGCCAAGCTTAATTCTGAAGATGCCACTCAACGCTTACAGGCAGTAGATATACTAGAAAACAATATTGCAGAGCTAGACAGTGGTTTTATCAAACAATTATATTTAAAAGAAAACAACAAAAAGGTGAAAGCGCGACTTGCACAGCTTAAGGCACGTCTAGATTACAACAGCTCAGATGTATTCACTAAAATAGCAGCCATTAAAACCCTCTCAGTCTCCAACCGACCAGATGTTCTGGCTTTGATCGAACATGAGTTGAGCCTTGCTCAAATTCATCCTGAACTCACAGCGGCATTACAAGATGCCAGAAACCAAATCAAAACACGTTTACAGATCAGTGAATGGTCTGGTCATCTTTTTTCAGGTATAAGCACGGCCAGCATTTTATTGCTTGCGGCGCTAGGTCTGGCCATTACTTATGGCTTACTTGGTGTGATCAATATGGCACATGGTGAGCTGATTATGATCGGTGCCTATACCACCTACGTGATCCAGAGTTTGTTTAAAGCGCATTTGGCTGCTTGGGTCGATTGGTACTTAATCGCTGCAATACCGGCAGCATTTTTGATCAGTGCATTAATTGGCATGCTGATTGAACGAACTATTATTCGGCCCTTATACGGAAGACAGCTTGAAACTTTACTGGCTACATTTGGGGTAAGTCTAATTTTGATGCAACTGGTACGCATGGTATTTGGAGCACAAAATGTCGAAGTTTCCAATATTGCATGGTTAAGTGGCGGGATAGCACTCACGCCGAGTTTGATGTTGCCGTATAACCGAATGGCCATCATTGCTTTTACCGTTGCGATTTTATTGATTCTGCTTGTACTACTCAACAAAACCCGTTTTGGATTGTTTGTACGCGCAGTGACTCAAAATCGTCAAATGGCTCGTGCAGTCGGCATACGTTCTGCACGCATTGATATGCTTGCATTTGGCTTAGGCTCTGGGCTTGCAGGTTTGGCAGGCTGTGCACTGGCGCAGGTTGGAAATGTGGGGCCAGATTTAGGACAAAATTACATTATCGATGCATTTTTGGTGGTGGTAGTGGGCGGTGTGGGGCAGGTTTGGGGCGCCGTACTGGCTGCGCTTGGATTAGGGGTAAGTGGCACGGTACTTGAAATTGGACTCGGTGCTGTACTTGCAAAAATTATTCTTTTGGTGCTTGTGATTTTGTTTATTCAAAAACGTCCACAAGGGTTATTTGCCATCAAAGGCCGGTTTGTGGAGTAAGACGCACATGAAATTCACTTTATTGTTTGCAGACAAACCGTTGAGCGCCGCACTCATCGTACTTTGTTTTGTGGTGCTTTTAGTTCTACCTTGGTTGCATCTGGCACCTGTTGATTCTGCTTTTTATTTGTCTGCGTACTGGGTCACACTGATTGGCAAAATTATGTGTTTGGCACTGGTGGCACTTGCACTCGACCTTGTTTGGGGCTATGCCGGAATTTTAAGTTTGGGGCATGGTCTTTACTTTGCACTGGGCGGTTATGCTTTTGGTATGTATCTTATGCGTGAGTCGGCTGGTGATGGATTGCCCGATTTCATGCGTTTTTTAAGCTGGAATGAATTGCCATGGTTTTGGTTGGGCACCGAGCATTTTATCTGGGCGCTGCTATTGGTGGTTTTAGTCCCTGGTGTGATTGCGTTTGTATTTGGATTTTTTGCATTTCGCTCAAAAATTAAGGGGGTATATTTTTCAATCATTACTCAGGCCATGACCTTTGCTGCAGCATTATTGTTTTTTCGAAACGAAACGGGCTTTGGCGGTAATAATGGCTTTACCGGATTCAAAACGATCTTAGGTTTCGACATTACTTCAGCACCTACACGCGCCAGTTTGTGTTGTATGACTGCACTGATACTCATGTTGTGTTTTATTGGCTTACGTAGCTTGATGAATCGTCCTTATGGGCGGGTATTAGGTGCAATTCGGGACAGCGAAAACCGCTTGCAATATTTAGGCTATCGTACGCTTTGGTACAAACTTTCGGCATGGGTGTTATCGGCTGTAATCGCTGGAATAGCAGGCGCGCTTTACGTCCCACAGGCTGGGATTATTAACCCGAGCGAAATGAACCCTGTCAACTCCATTGAAATGGCCGTTTGGGTGGCTGCAGGCGGGCGTGGAACGCTAATTGGACCAATATTGGGAGCAGGGCTGATTAATGCAGTTAAAACATACTTTACCGTGGCTGCTCCAGAGTATTGGTTACTTATTTTGGGTGGTTTATTTATTGTAGTGACCTTATTTCTGCCAAAAGGTGTGGTGGGGTTGTTTGACCGCTTTAAAAAGGAGAAAAATTAAATGAGCGAAGTGCAATTCGAAACACCACCGCATGGCGGACAATATGGCGAAGGATACGGCAGGACTAAGGTTCAGGGTGCAGATTTTAGTCATGGTATTGCGCTCTATCTTGAAAATGTTAGTGTCTGGTTTGATTCCTTTAGAGCCTTAAACGATCTGTCTTTATACATCAATGAAGGCGAGCTACGCTGCATTATTGGCCCAAATGGTGCGGGAAAAACAACACTGATGGATGTCATTACTGGCAAAACTCGTCCTACTCAAGGTACTGCATTTTTCGGTCAAAACTATAATTTAGCCAAAATGACCACGGAGCAAATTGCTGAGGCTGGAATCGGCCGCAAATTTCAAAAACCGACAGTATTTGAAAATTTTAGCGTGATGGAAAATTTATTGTTGGCAGCACCGAAAGATAAAACTGTAAAACGGAGTTTTTTCGCAAAATTGTCCGCTGAAACTCAAGTGGCTTTGGAGCAAACACTCGAACAAATTCGATTAAAGGACTTTCGCCATAAAACTGCGGGATTACTTTCACACGGTCAGAAGCAGTGGCTTGAAATTGGAATGCTGCTGATGCAGCAGCCAAAACTGATTTTATTAGATGAACCCGTTGCGGGTATGACCGATGCAGAAACTGAGCGTACTGCGGAGCTTTGTTTGGAGCTTAAAAAGCAACATACCTTGATTGTGGTGGAACATGATATGAGTTTTATCGATACGATCAGTGAAAAAGTGACCGTACTGGCTCAAGGCGCTATTTTAGCAGAAGGAACATTGGCAGAGGTACAAGCCAATGAAGACGTTATTGAAAAATATCTAGGTCGATAGGATAGACACATGCTCAATATTCAACAAATCAATCAGTTTTATGGTGGCAGCCATATTTTGCGCGATGTTTCATTGAGTGCAGCGTGTGGACAATGCAGTGTCGTGCTGGGGCGAAATGGAGTGGGTAAAACTACCTTGTTAAAATGCCTGATGGGATTACTGCCGATTAAATCTGGGCAGATTATTTTGGATGGTAAGGATATCTCAAAACTGTCGCCCGAACATCGTGTACGAGCTGGCCTTGCATATGTTCCGCAAGGGCGAGATATATTTTCAACGCTTTCCGTTGAAGAAAATATCCTTATTGGAATGGCTAAATTTTCAGGTGCTAAAACTAAAAAGGTACCAAGCTCTTTATACGAGCTGTTTCCAGTTTTAGAGGAGATGAAACATCGCCGTGGTGGAGATCTCTCTGGTGGGCAACAGCAGCAACTGGCAATTGCAAGAGCATTGGCATCTGAACCTCGTATCTTGATTTTGGATGAGCCAACAGAGGGAATTCAGCCGTCAATTATTAAAGACATCGCCAAAGTAATTCAACGCCTGACACAAAAGGGCGATATGGGAATTATTCTGGTCGAGCAGTTTTATGATTTTGCTGAAGAGTTAGCCGATACGTATACCGTGATGGCACGTGGACAAATTATTGCATCTGGACGTGGAGATGAAATGTCTGAAAAAGGAATTAAGGAGCTGGTCGCGATCTAGGTTTAAGAGTGGCTAAATAGGGTTACAGCACCTATTTTTCGCTTTTTAGCTACATAGACCGACACTTTATTAGCAGTTGCGTAACTTATGTTGATCTAAAATTACAGTTGTATATGAATGGGTTGTAGATTGACAGTCTCTTTGCAGTATTTCGGGTATAGCTCGAATTCTCTATGCTATAAAAAAGGCTCAAATGTTCTCAAACCTTATAAGGATCAAGACAAAATGAGTCTTTCTGAAAAAATAATAACTGTCAAAGATCAACATGGTAATGAGCGCGAAGTTGCTGCACTGTGCGCCTCAGCACGATCAGAGCCAGAATTAGACCATGGTTCTTCACATATGGTTCATGCTGTGAAATTGATCTTTATTGATGGACATCAAGTAGAAGTAGATGCTGAAGGCAAATTTTATCACCCCGATACACGTATTGAGTACTCGGTTTAATTCATGAGTGTTCAAAGAAAAATCTGAGTATCCAACTGAACCGATATTTAATAGTGATTCAGTGAAAGCATACTCATTATAACCAACAACATGATAAGGAAGATTTAATATGATTGATGAAGAAAAGCCTCTTAATTTTGATGATGACAGTGAACCTCACGATTTTGAAGATGAAGAGTACTTAGACGATAAAAAAGAAGATGAATTGTACAATACCATTACCAAAGATGGTTCAAGTGTCGATCCTGCAGATGATGGAGAACGTCACCAACGACCTGAAGACGGTGATCCTATTGAAATAGAAGACACTTAATATTATAAATAAGGCCCAATCAAAAATTGGGCTTTATTTATAATAGATTTGAACCCGATCAAATATGACGCGACTTCGTAAAAATATGAAAGCTGTTCCAGTACTACGACAATGGACGACCGAGCAAGACGGTTTCCTGATTGAACATGCAGATCTTGCAATATCGGAATTGATTCAACTACTGCCGTATACAGAAGAAGAAATCAAAGCCCGTAAAAAAGTATTGGGATTATTAAAGCGTGAAAGACAATTCCGAAAGATCATGACCTACTAAAAAAGAATCTATCAATGTGATGAAATCAAGATTCTTACATATAGGTATGTTTGCTTTGTTATCGCGTGTTAAAAAATTTGGTCATCTAAATCCAATCTGTACAATGTGAAAACTTTGATTACTGTAGAAGTGTTTTCTGGTTACTTAATGAACAATATAGAATTAGAACTCACATGGATATATACATAGGTTGTCGATAAATTAAAGATAAGCAAACGTATTGGCAGACTTAAACATGAAACTATTCGATATGTTCACCGGGAATTCAAAAGAAAAAAATAGATCAGATTTTTCAAAAGTAGAATTTGATCAGATCGTTCGTAAAGCTGTTGTAAGCAGCTTTATAGTCAAAAAGAAGTAAGTTGATTTAAGCGTCATACTATTTTAAATGAAATAAAAATCTGGGCTAGAAATACTCTAGCTCAGATTCGTTATGTTGATTTGAGCAGATACGAGAAACAATACCAGTAACGTTTCAAATGGATTTGATTTCAGCCAGTACAAATATATCAACTTTTGCTATGATTGATCTTGTAAAAACGCAAGATAAAGCAATCACATGCAAGCACTCACAATACAAACTAAACTTGGCGGATTTTACTTTTTCTATTACGCCATAGTGGGTACATTCATGCCGTATTGGAGCTTGTATCTTCAAGATCAGGGCTTCAATTATCAAGAAATTGGAATTCTATCTTCAATCGCGATCATCACACGTTTTTTTGCACCGTTCATTTGGGGATGGGTAGCAGATAAAACGGGCAAACGAATGTTATTGGTACGAATCGCAACTTGGATGGAAGCATGTATTTGGTTTACGATTTTTTTAATTTCAAAAAGCCTTCAATCGATTGCCTTACTCATGCTGATTTTCAGTTTTTTTCAAAATGCAATCTTGGCGCAGTTCGAAGGCGTTACTTTATTTTGGCTAGGAGACAAGCGCGCCGAACTATACGGTAAAATTCGAAAATGGGGATCTGTCGGGTTCATTAGCAGCGTATTTGGTATAGGGGCATTATTAGAAATTATTCCCGTTTCAATGCTGCCAATTTTACTACTCTGTATTTCCTTTCTTGCGTTTATCTGGTCATTTCAAATTAAAGAACCAACAAAGGCACCAACAGCCCAGCGGCAACTAGAACCGTTATGGCCAATTTTAAAGCGACCTAGTGTCATGGCTTTTTTTGCTATCGAATTTATTATGCTGTTCTCACACGCACCATTTTATAGTTTTTACAGTAATTTTTTAAAAGAAGCAGGGTATAGCACCACACAAATTGGTACTTTGTGGGCCATCGGCGTGTTATCAGAAATTATCATGTTTGCCTATGCACACACATTATTGGCGCGTTATTCAATGCGCATTTTGGTATCGGTGTGTCTTGTTATGACCAGTATTCGATGGATACTTGCTGGATATGTGGTCGATCATTTTTGGGGACAAATGCTCGCCCAGACGATGCATGCCTTTAGTTTTGGTTTATTTCATTTGCTGGCAATGCGATTGGTTTTTAGTCACTTTACCGCAGGTCAGCAAGGTCGGGGGCAAGCACTGTACAGCACCATGTGGGGCTTGGGGGTGGCTTCTGGTAGTTTATTGGCAGGTCACTTTTGGCAGACGTTAACTGCGCCGGTGATTTTTTTATGTGCTGGTTTATTGGTTTTATTGGGGCTTGGTTTTGTAAAATGGTTGCCCACACAAGGTGCACAACCATCTTAATTCATCGATTAAACAGCTATTACACCGCGTCGTTTACAGCGTGCGCAAGAGATTTCATATCGGTACCTGAAGGTGCCTGATAAATTTTCAAGCCAAATTCAGGTGTAATAGCCAGTAAGTGATCAAAGATATCAGATTGAATGGCCTCATAAGCATTCCATGCGGTTGTGTTGGTAAACGCATAAATCTCAAGTGGAATCCCTTCACTAGTCGGTTGAAGCTGACGCACGATTAAAGATTGATTCTGTGCAATTCCACTGTGTTGCTTCAGATAAAATTCAATATATGCGCGAAACGTACCTAAGTTCGTTAAACGCCGCTGGTTATACACTGATTGATTACTCAGTTGCTCATTAAATGATGTAATTTCAGATTTTTTTAGATCAAGATATTGATTCAGTAAAATAAAGCTTTTGAGTTTGTCTTGTTCTTTTTCCGACATAAAGTGAATACTGCTTTGATCGATAAACAACGAGCGTTTAATGCGACGACAGCCAGATTCACTCATACCGCGCCAGTTTTTAAAGGTATCTGTGATGAGCTTATTGGTAGGAATTGTTGTAAAGGTCTTATCGAAGTTTTGTACGGTCACCGTATGTAATGACATATCAATGACATCGCCATCCGCATTGAGTGAAGGCATCTCAATCCAGTCACCAATGCGTACCATGTCATAAGATGAGATTTGTACACTCGCGACCAATGACAAAATCGTATTTTGAAAAACTAACATGAGCACCGTTGCCATGGCACCAAAGCCGGCCAGTAAGGTGAACACATCTTTTTTCAAGAAAGTTCCCAAAACCATTAAAGCACAGACAATGAAGATCATGAGTTTGATCAGCTGCAAATAGCCTTTAATGGGTTTATTTTTAGAATTAGGATTACGCTGATAAGCCAGATTGAAAATATTTAAAAATTCACTAATCGCAAGCGCA
Organism: Acinetobacter sp. 243_ASPC; assembly: GCF_001054715.1. Lineage (NCBI taxonomy): Bacteria > Pseudomonadati > Pseudomonadota > Gammaproteobacteria > Moraxellales > Moraxellaceae > Acinetobacter > Acinetobacter sp. 243_ASPC. Next base: position 31,195 of record NZ_JVOR01000078.1, read on the forward strand.
ATGGTTAAAAAGATAAATGCCTGTGCACCCATTTGTACTAAAGTAATCATTTTACTGGACAAGTGAGGAACACTACTGATCCCGTTCATAATCACGATAGCGGGAACAATATTTGAAATGCGTCTAATCACGCTATGCTGGGCAAAAAGGGACTGGTTAATAAACTTTAGCTTACTAATTGCTTTACGAACGCCCCGAACCACAATTTGTTTTGCTATAAAGTTTGCCAAAACGGCAAAAAAAATCAGGATAGCAATCGAGCACAGCATCTCAAGCCATGGATATTGGCCGATCCAGTTTTGTATTTCTCTTATATATTGTAAAAAATTCAAACCTCTACACCCATGCTTAGTGAAAGAGTATAGTGTAAAGGCTTGATATTTAAGATGTTCGTATTGCTACTTTTTTTGTACGTTTTATTAATAAAACCATACATGCCCAATACATGCGGTGAAATTTACTTCAATTTCTTACCACATCAAATCATCAGGAATCACATAATCTGCATATGGATCTTCTTCATCTGTAGCCTGATTATTTTTCTGTGAATGATTTACCAAGATAAAGCCTTCCATTTTCTGATCAATTTTATCTGCCAATGGTTTTGGTAAGTATGCATAACTGTCTTGATCTTTTGCAATGACCAATGAACCAGAAACTAATGCATTATAAACTTGCTGTGAAACATACACTTTTTTAATCTTGTTCTGATCAATAAACTGATAAGCCACATCTCCTGATGTATCTTTGATTTTATGTTGTTTGATCATTTGTACAATCGAAGCAAGCAACGCTTTTTGTTCAAGTACCTTCTGTTTCTCTTGATTTAAACTCTGGTCTTTTTGTAATTTTTCAAGCTGAGCTCGTTCAATATTGGCTTTCAGTTCTGCTTCATTACTTTGACCAGTTCGATGCTCATGCTTTGCCTGCTTGGTGAGTTTGTTCGCTTTTTTGTTATCGACCAAACCTGCTTTTAAAAGCTGAGCTTGAAGCGCATTTTTTACCATAATGACAATCCAAAATTTAACTGTGTCGTTTTAAATGTTCATAGCTCAAAAAACAATAAACTGCGCTGAGCAATACCGTAAGTAGTGCTGGTAGCAAGAAGGTATTCATGAGCCAATGCGAATAGGCTATTGTAGCAATGACGCCACCAAGAAAAAATCCGAGTACGATTAAAAGATGCAAGATTACACGACGTCTATCTGCGGGTAGGCCTTTTGCTTTGTAGCCCAGTGATAAACCTAGATCAGTGAGTACTCCAGACAGATGTGTAGTGCGTATAATGGCCCCTTTATAATGACTCATCATGGCGTTTTGAACACCCATAGCCATCGACGACCAGAGCAGACCAAGATGAGGATCGTATCTGACTGTCAGCCAAGTTAATACCAACAAGAAAGCGACTAAATTTAAAGTTAAACCATAACGACGATGAAATGATAATGGGGTATTACCTAGAATAAAACCACTACAAAACGAACCCATCAGAAAGCTAATAACGATCAAAAACAAATACAGCATGGTATGTGGCTGCCATTTTACGAGATCAATCGCAAGCATGCTGATATTGCCTGTCATATGTGAGACAGATTGATGAATGACTGTAATAAGTGCCAATACGTTAATTGTGCCGGCATTGAGTGCCAGCACAAAAACAATACATTGAATCCAGTTCGGTAAACTTTGAAGTGGCATAAAAAAACATCAAATACAAATCAACAATTTGAATGTATTATGATTTTGAAGCCTGATCAACTGCAATAACAAACAACACATCTGTAGATGAATTTAGGGCCGTTTCAGTTGAATCTTGAAGTACGCTAATAACCATACCGATTGCAACGACTTGCATTGCAATATCTGAAGATATACCAAACAAGCTACATGCGACTGGTACTAACAGTAGGGAACCACCTGCCACACCCGACGCACCACATGCTGAAATACTCGCTACAACGCATAAAATCATCATGGTCCAAATATCAACATGAATACCTAAAGTATTCACTGTTGCAAGTGTGAGTACCGTAATGGTAATTGCTGCACCACACATGTTAATAGTAGAACCAAGAGGAATAACGACGTTGGTTGTCGACTCATCGACACCACAGCGTCGTGCAAGATCCAAATTGACCGGAATATTTGCGGCTGAGCTTCTTGTGAAAAAAGCAGTAATTCCACTTTCGCGTAAGCATTTAAATACCAATGGATACGGATTGCGCTTGGTGACACATGCCACAAGGAAAGGATTCACTACCAGTGCGACAAAGAACATCGCTCCAAGTAAAACAGCCAATAAATGCGAGTAGCTTTTTAGTGTTTCCATACCTGAGTTGGCAAAAGTCACTGCAACAAGACCAAAAATACCCAGTGGTGCAAAGCTAATGACTAAATGAATCACTTTTCCTATGGCATCGGCAGAATCTTGTAAAAATGTTTTGGTGGTTTGACTACTATGACGAAACGCTGTACCCAAAATAATTGCCCAAGCTAAAATACCAATAAAGTTAGCTTCACTCAAAGCAACTACTGGGTTAGCAACAAAGCTAAGCATTAGGTTTTTCAAGACATCTGATAAACTACCCGGTGGCTGAAATGCTTGATCACCATGTGAAGCTAGCACCAAAGTAGTCGGGAAAAGCAAATCGGCAATCACTGCTGAAAAAGCAGCCAACAACATACTTATCACATAAAGTGCAATAATTGGTTTGATGTTCTTAGCACTCTGCCCAGTCTCGAAATTGGTAATTGAAGAAATTACTAAAATAAATACCAAGATAGGTGCTACAGCTTTCAAAGCCTTGATGAAAATTTCACCAAATATGCTCAAATAAGGCGTAACGTCTGGAAATAGAAACGCAACAAGGAATCCCAAGATTATGGCAATAAAAATCTTGGTCACAAGACTCAAGCGAAAAAATTTAGAAAACATAAAGCGCAGCCTACAAGCTTTATCGGCCAGAAGAAAATAAGGCTGCTATTTTATACATAACTAAAAAAAATCCTAAATGTTTTTTAAAAAAATGATGGGTTTTCAGGCGTTATGATATTTTTTAAGCGATTTAAAAGAAAAAATACTTATTTAGGACAGTAAAGTTGATACAACGTAGATAGTAAATTGATCATTTTTTCATCCTTAATTGAATAAAAAATTTGTTTACCATCGCGTCTAGTGTTCACCGTACCGCTCTTACGCAGCATCATTAATTGCTGCGAAAGCGTAGGCTGTAAAATATTGGTGCATTCTTCAATTTGAGACACGTTAAGTTCTGAATTTGCCAAATGGCATAAAATCAGGAGCCGATCTGTATTTGCAAGAGACTTCAAAATTGTCACGACATCATCGGCAGCATCTCGCATGGTTTCAATTTGGAGTCTTTGGTTCATTCAATCACCCACATTTTTTCTGAGAAACATTATAAATGAAAGCAAAGTATGATAGATATATTTCTAGTTAAATAGCGTGTAAGAATTGATAATATGAATAAATCTTATAAAAAACTGAATTTTATTCATCAAAACAATGAGTAAAATTCAACATCCTGACCTTTTTTTACGTTACAATACAAAAAACAGACAAGTCTGTATAAGAGAATAATAATAAGTGTAAATTTAAATTTACACAAATCGGTTGGCTGCTAATGATTATTTTGGTGGTTAATTCGGAAACTTCAGACGCAGGCGTGAGATATAAAAAGAATAATACTCACGCTAAATTTTTTAAGCGCAGGTTTGCTCAAATTTAATCAAGCGCTGTACGCGTGACCAGTATTCCTCAATTTTAACCGAATTGCGCTCAATTAAGGCTTGCATGGTCATACCATCTAAAATATTGATGAGTAGATTCGCGAGTTGTCCTGGGTTTTGTATGTCCAGTTCAGTGAGTAGGGTCGTGATGAGTTCAGTCAGCCATTCTTTGTACTCAGTTGCAGGTTTGATCGTAGAAGGATAGATCTTAAAAATCTCCTCCACGGCTTTTTGAAACATACAGCCATTAAAATCTTCGGTTTCGAACCATGCCGAATACCAGAGATAGATTGCTCTGATTTTACTTAGAGGATCGTTATCATCACAACCATTGATCGTTGCATTCAGAGAAGCTTGCAAATTTTGATTACGTTGATTCAAACATTCTTCAATTAACTTTGCCTTAGAAGGAAAGTATTTGTAGAAAGTCATTTTTGCAACACCAGACTCAAGAATGATCCGATCAATCCCGACTGAGTTATAGCTATGGGAATTAAAAAGACGCAAGGCGGTATTAATAATGTCATCTTTTTTCGACATGTTTAGAGGTTCCTGCCAAAGACATGTATGTACTCAAAAAATGCAATTTCGAGGTTTTTTTCATGGGAAATGAAATGATGAAAAATCCGTTTAAGTCTACACTTGAAAGAGCATAGTAAAATCTGAATAAAGTCTAACAGAATCAAAAAGTATTTATAAGTAGGGCTTTTGGCAAAGTTTAATAAGATTTTGTACTGATCGAAGAACAATTGATCTGTAAAATTAATATAAAGTTTCATAAATAAACTTTGAATAAATGTTATATTTATGTAGATTAATGTTTCAAAATATCTTTAACACACAGGTGTTTCTGTGTACAGAATAGACAGTTGACGATGAACAAGTTCTCATTCACCCAATCAGAAAATGCACGCACTGAAGCATTAAATTTCGTCAAAAACTCCCTAACATTAGATCAATGGAACCTTCATCAAGCACAGATTCAATTGCTTAAACAAAGCGTTGAACAGCATGCATTATTCCAACATCCCATATTAAATCAGCTGCAAAGTTCTACGCTTAGCCTTCGTCATTTAAAAACAATTCATTTAAACTACTTTGTTGCAATCGTAAAAATATTTACAGATGCGCTGAGTATGCTCATTTTTGATGCGCATACTTTGGAAAAAAACCAAAATATTAAAACTGATATGCGAGTGAAAGCAAAAGTTTATGCTCGTTATTTATTGTCCTTAAACCTGATTGATGAATTAGGATTTAATACACTAGATTTGGCATTGAGTTCGCCTAGCAAAGCACACCTTACCTATTTTTTACAGCTTCTAGAAGCATTGTCTTTAGATACAAATGACCTTGCGCAGACTGTTTCACAGGCTCATCGAGTAAGCGATTATATCGCGTCACATTTTCATGATTATCAAGCCTTATTACTAATCTTAGCGATTACCGAACAGCAGGTCATTGTTTATAGTGAAGCGCTTTCTATTAATGTGGCGAAATTTGATCCGAAATTTTCATCTGGTTACTATGAGTGTCATGGGGTAGTGGGCTGTGGTCATAGTCTTGCAAATGACGATAATCATGAAGATGATATTTGGATGTTATTAACACAAGCACTAGATACATCACGCACGGATGAACTAAGCGCTATAACCCATGAATTTCTGGATATCTGGCATGATTTCTGGGAAAGCATGTATGTGGCTTGATTCTGGGTTTTAAAATTTAGAATAAACCGAATATTGCGTGAATTAAATAGATATACAAATCTGTATAGAAAATCACATTAAATCTGCGTAAAATTCAACATAAGTATGAGTTTTACTGATAATAACAATGTCGATTAATTTATTTGGCGTATTAGAACGCTTGGGATTAGGCGCACAGCAACGCGCCTTGCATGTGACCTTCTCAGATTATACCCTGAACAGTCAGGTGTATTTACAACGCATACAGGGACAGCAGCAGATCAATCAGGGCAGTACTGCCGAGCTGCTGTGCTATAGCACCCACGCACAGATTGCCCTCAAACAATTTATCGGCTGTCAGGTTGCCGTCGATCAGGTGACTGATACCGGCCAGCTGTATCGCACCAGTGGCATCATCACCGCTGCCAAACAAGCACAAAGCGATGGTGCACTGACCAGTTATACCCTGACCCTGCAAGACCCGACCGCACTGTGGCACAAACACCGCAACAGCCGCGTGTTTATGAACAAAAGCGTGCGCGAGATCAGTGAGCTGCTGGTTAGAGAATGGCAAACGAAAAGCCAGCTGTTTGCCGCCAGCCTGACGCTCGATACCTCAGGCCTAAGCCGGGACTATGACATCCGGCCGTTTAGCATGCAGGCCAACGAAACCGACTACGACTACCTGACCCGACTGTGGCGTAGCGAAGGCATCAACTGGCTGATCGATGAAGCAGCCCTGACCGTCCCGACGATGAATACGCCGATACAGGCACAAGTACTGCGTCTGATTGACGACAACCAGCATTACACCGCCTTAAGCAGACAAGTCATACACTACCAGCGCAGCAGTGCCACCGAACCCTACGATACCCTGACACAGGTACAAGCCGAGCGGTCCCTGCAACCCACATCGGTCTATACCCAGCGCTGGCAAGCCGATGCCTTACAACAAGAAGAAGGCAGTGGCAGTGTGCAAAGCACCCAGCAACATAGTCAGCAACACGACAATGCCAGCCTGAATCTGGAAGATGCCTGGCACATCACCCCGGCATGGATTGCCGATCTAGAACAACAAGATCAAGCCACTGCATCTGGTAATCCCCAGTTGGAACAGCTCAACCAGCAGATCAATGCCTATCACCACCTACAGAGCAAACAATTCAGCGCCCGTGGAAGCGTACGCGATGCACAGGTCGGCTACTGGTTTCAGCTCGAAGGGCATCCCGAACTGACCCAGCACAGCGCAGACGAGCGCCAGATGATCATTGTGGGCAAACACTACAGCAATCAAAACAACCTGCCCAAAGAACTACAACAACAGCTCAACTACAACGTACCCGAACAACGCCACCACAGCGAACTGACCTTGGTTCGCCGCAACATCAAAATCGTACCCGAGTACCACCCGCAGCAACACCGCCCACCGGCACATCCGCAACGCGCCAAAGTGGTGGGGCCAGAAGGCGAACAGGTACATGTGGACGAATGGGGACGCATCAAAGTCCGGTTCCTGTTTACCCGAAGCGAAGACCACAGCCATGATGGTGGCGCAGGCAGCAATGACAACGACACCGACTCGGCATGGGTCGATGTACTGACCCCATGGGCAGGCGAAGGTTATGGCGCCCGCTTTTTACCCCGTATCGGTGAGATCGTGGTGATCGACTACTTTGATGGCGATATCGACCGGCCCTTTGTGCTTGGACGCATCCACGAAGCGCAGCGAAGTCCGACCAAATTCGACATTAAAGGACAGTTACCGCATACCCGACACCTGAGTGGCATCCGCTCCGAAGAAATTCAGGGCAGTGGCTACAACCAGCTCCGCTTTGATGACACCACAGGGCAGATCAATAGCCAGCTCCACAGCAGCCATGGCGCGACCCAGCTTAATCTGGGCAATCTGAGCCACCCCAAAGAACAACTGGAAAGCGAAGGCCGAGGTGAAGGCTTTGAACTACGCACCGACCAGTGGGGAGCTGTACGGGCAGGCGAAGGGCTACACCTCAGCACCCACAAACAAGA
>NZ_JVOR01000079.1:0-31813 GCF_001054715.1 Acinetobacter sp. 243_ASPC
GTGTGAGTCCTCCGTGAGTTCGAATCTCACCGCTTCCGCCAAATACAAAAAAAGCCCTGAAAAAATCAGGGCTTTTTTATTTTAAGCGTTGATGCTGATGCAGCATAGTCTATCTAAAATGTAAATCTGGAGTTTCATCGCACATTTTAGATTGCCGTTGTGAATTTTGAAATTTCGTTTTGACTGAATCAAAAAAACAAAATATCTTCATCGTGAATCAATCATCAAATGAAAACCAAAAAATAGAGTGTCAACATAAGTTTAATTAAGCCAAATTGGCTTTTCTCCATACTTTTTATACAATTGATTTATAAAATAATAATGAAAATTCTCATTTAACGATAAATCCGCTATGGCCAACAAGATCGCGTCGAAATCATTAAAGACATTAGAGCGGCGTCACCTCATTATCGATAAAACACTGGCATTGATTGCGCAAAAAGGAATAGATGGCGTTTCAATTGCGGAAATTGCCAAAGCCACCAGTTTGGGTCATGGTCAAATCTATCGCTGTTTCCAAGATAAAAATGAAATTTTAAAGCAGGTGATTCAGCAGGTGACGCAAAAACGTCTGATTCTATTTCATTTGGGCAATCATGACATTCATAAAAAAGCTAAAGAAATCAGTACAATTTATCAGAGCGATTTAACTAATGATGAAGTGAGACTGATTTATGAATTAATGAAATTAAACCAGCAACATCCACTCTTTGTGTATGCAAAAGAAGCAGATGACAGCTTGACAGAATTTGGTCTACAAATGCTGCGCTTTAAATATCCGCAGGCCACTGAAGCACAGATTGTGGCCTTATCGGAAATAGTGGCGATATTTACAGAAGGAAGTTTACTTCGCCGTTTACACGGCTTTTCCAGTCGTGCCGACATTGAGCGACTCGAACAGATGTTTGTGGTATGTTTAAACGCACTGGATGAAATGCTCGATGTGCCTCAGCACTCATCAACTGCTACAACAGGTCATGAATCAAATTTCAGATAATATCACTTGATTCTTTTGAGCTTAAGCTGATGTGTCCTGTTGGGTGGTATGCTGGCGTGTTTCAATGGCAAATTTGAGTAAAGATGCGCTGCGGTAAAAACCATGTGCGAACTTTCCAAAAGGCATGGTAATAAAGAAAGTCATGACCGTGGCTAAGTGGAAAATCAGTAAAAGCGCCATGTATGGAGAATTACGAAATGCCATGAGAGCTAAGCCTGAAGCACTGACTAAAATTAAAAGGAAAATAAAGCCTCGATCTACAGGTTTTTGCTCGCGGTCACCATGTAGTGGATGGCGTTTAAGATTTAAATAGAGCAGGCCAGATGGCCCAACCACTAAGCCGATTCCACCCAGCGTACCCAAAATAACAGGCAAGCTTAGGTAAGGATAAGGTGCATGGAGGTTAAGGAAATAGTGATATAAAGTCGCTACACCTGTGGCTGCAAAGCAAAGCATAAAGCCATAAAACGTCAGGTGATGGAACACACGACGAATGTGTGTGTAACGGTCATCTTGCTCATTACAGCCTTTGCCATGTCCACCATCTAAGTATTTAAGCGTGAACACATTTTGAGAGGCTTGAACCAGATCGGGTTTCTCAACTTTACCGTGAATAACGTTAGATGTTTGTCGCCAAAATTTACCAATTCCAATACCGAGTAAAACAATGGCAACGCTAAAGGTAGCCCCAAACAATAGAGCCAAAAAGTTATGCGGGAAAATCGCATAGAAATTACCTTGATAGCCTGTAAACAGGTCGGTACCTTTGTACCGCACCACAGCGAGCATACATAAAAAGAAAATAAGTGTTAATACCGAAACAAAAGGAATTCCCACAGATTTATAAAGTCGCCCTAAAGGCTGCGGGGTCGCAAACTCTTGGTAAGTTTCTAAACGTACTTGCGCCATCGCTTTAGGAATGTTTACCCCAAACTCGTGTGGCGGGGCATATTGGCAAGCGTGTAAACACGCACCACAGTTATGGCACAGGTTTGCGAGATAATGAATATCGGCTTGATTAAACTCAAGGCGCTTGGTCATGGCGGCAAACACGGCACAAAACGACTCACAGTAACGACAAGCATTACAAATCTGTAGCGCTCTTTGAACTTCCTGCTCATGCTCAGAGAGCTGAACAACTGGGATTAGGGCTTGAGTACTAGCATTCATGTTCAACTCCTTGTGATAGTGCATAGCGGGCTGCATTTTTTCCGGCAATGCGTCCAAAGGTCGTGCCGATCGACATGCCAACGCCTGCAGTATAACCCTGACCAAGTACGTTACCTGCCATCATTTCACCTGCCACAAATAAGTTGCGGCTGGTTTTATTGTTAAAACGCACAGCAGCATCATCTTCGACTTTTAAGCCTAAATAAGTAAAGGTAATGCCGGGTTTAAGCGCATAGGCATAGAAGGGCGGGCGATCGAGCGGAACGGCCCAATGGGTCTTGTTGGGAACGATATTTTGAGTGGTACAATCGTCTAAGATCGTATGGTTAAAGGTGCCTTGTACGCAGGCTTCATTAAATTCGTCTACGGTATGGCATAAGGTTTTTGCATCTAACCCGATTTTTTCGGCCAGCTCTTGAATGCTATTTGCTTTTACCCCCGCAAACACAGGTGGCATAAAGCGACCAATGGCTTTTGAATCAATAATGGAATAGGCGATTTGCTGTGGCTGTTTGGCCACCAAGCGACCCCAAATCGCATAACGTTTTGGCCAGAAGTCTTCGCCTTCATCGTAAAAACGTTTGGCCTTGTTATTAACCACAATTCCCAGTGAAACGCAGTCAATACGGGTGCAGATGCCACCGTCATATAACGGTGCGCGTGCATCTACAGCCACACAGTGCGATTGCGATGGATCACCAATCATATCGGCGCCTTGATTGATCATAAATTTGAGTAAGTTGCCTTGATTAAAGCGGGTTCCACGGATAATGAAATTATCGGCAGGCCATTCTCCGTTTTCATTTTGTCCCCATGCTGCCCTTAACCATTCTAAATTTGACTCAAATCCCCCGGCGGCCAATACACAGCTTTTTGCTTGAAACACACGGCCATCTTCTGCAATTGCGGCTTCAAAATGTCCTTGGTTTAACTTTAGATCTTTAATTTTTGTGTTGTATAAAATCTCAATGCCAAGTTCTTGGGCACTACGGTAATACGCATTAATGAGGGCTTTACCGCCACCCATAAAAAAGGCATTGGTACGTGCAACATGCAAAGCACCCGATAGTGGCGGCTGAAAATTCACACCATGTTTACGCATCCAGTCACGACATGTTGCCGTGCTACGAATGACCAGACGAGCTAAGTGTTCATTGGTTTTGCCAGCAGTGACTTTAAGTAGGTCTTGCCAATATTCTTCTTCCGGATAGGCATCGACCAGTACATCTTGAGGAGCATCATGCATGCAACGAAGGTTACGAGTGTGTTGTGAGTTACCACCACGCCATTCTTTAGGCGCTGCTTCTATGACAAGCACAGAAGCTCCGCTTTCTTTTGCTGTGAGTGCGGCACACAGTGCGGCATTCCCACCACCAATCACAATTACATCATGCATGGATTTCTCCCTTTCTCAGCTATGGCTAATTTAGCTTTAAAAGGGAAGATGCAGTGAGAGGCTAAACTTGAATGGGTGTTTAGTAAAAATAAACACCAAACGCTTAAGTGTTTATGAGTTTCGCACCGGGCCAGCGCTTTTCTTGAATCAAGTTGGTCACACAAGCACGAATCACTACTTTAGTGGCTAAGGTGGCAGGCGAGAGTTCTTCTTCAGACAGACTAATCAAATAGTTAATACGCTCAATAGCAGGTTCTACAACGCGTAGCAAACATAGGTCTTGTCGCGAGTTTAACGATGCGCCCGCAGGTTGAATGGTTGCCATTTCGAGTTGGCTGATACTTTCCATCAGCAAATGCAGTCCATCAATTTCATAGGCCACTTTAAGCTGATGAATTTTCTGTTCGAGCAACAAGCGCAGTCCATGTCGTTGGCTCGGTAAAATCAGTGGAAGTTCTTTTAGTTGTGGATGGGTAATAGTTTGAGTGTCGATACAGCTTTCAAGGTGGTACTGGTTCAGCACTTCTTTAGGCGAAATTAAAAACATTTGTTCTTTGACTAAAGGCTGTATCGCCCATTGTGGGTCTACATCGTCACTAAAGATGATTGCAGCATCGAGTTGTCTTGCATTAACTAAAGCTTTTAAATCACCCGATAATCCTTCTATTAAACGGACTTTAATGTCGGGGTAACGATTTCTCATGAGTTTTAAAAAATGTGTGCCAATCACAGCCGCCACACTTGGTGAAAAACCGACGGTCACATGACCACTTAAGCGTGAAGAATGCGCAGAATCTACGGCATGCTCTAGGTGCCTGAGCGCCAGTTGTACTTGTTGAAAAAATGCTAAACCCGCAGGGGTGGGGACTGTACCTAAAGTAGTACGTTGTAAAAGGCGAATAGAAAGCTCGCTTTCTAATTTTGAGATTTGCTGACTTAATGCAGAAGTGCCAATATCGAGATTTTTTGCAGCTTTACCCAAACTTCCAGACTCGATCACGGCAATGAAATACTTTAATTGTTTGAGTTCCACGGCAAATACTACATTGTCCTTTGTTCATTATTCTACACGGGTTTATCGCTTTGTATTTTGTTCTATCAGGCTGCGTAAACCGCCGAAAGAATAAAGACAACATCTTCTCAAAATGCTGCCTTTTAGAGCTTTTATTGTTTAACCTGCTCAAGACCCTGTTCTTCAATCGTTTGTGTCGCTTGAGGCGATTTTACAAATTGAATCAGTTCTTTTGCTGCTTTTGCATGTTCAGAGTTTTTACCAATGCCAGCAGCAAATATCGTGACTTTTTGGTAAGGCGCAGGAATCGGGCCGACCAAATCAACTTGACCATATTGGCCAGTAAACGGTTTGATTTCACTAATTTGCTGGAAGCCAATATCAAACTGTCCTTCAGCAATACGTTTTGCAACGCGGTCGCCGACGACTTTTTCTGCTTTACTCGAAATTAATTTGTATTCGACCAGTGGAAAGCTTGGAAAAACATCTTTTTCAAGGTGTGTACCACTCGCACTTGCTGAATAGCCAATGTGCTTGGCATTGAGTAAAACTTGTTCAAATTTTGCCGCAGAGCTAATGTCTGGCTTTGGTGCACCTTTGGGAACAGCCATGCCAATACTTGAATTGACCAGAGCACGTTGTGAATCTGGATCGACATACCCTTTTTCTGCAAGCTTACTGAGTTCTGGAGCAGCCAGCACCACCACATCAAAACGCTCACCACGATCGAGACGGTTTGGAATTGCAGTGGGCGATGCACCCATAGATGAACCAGAAGACAGATGAACTGTGTGACCAGTTTGTTTTTCAAATAATGGAATGAGTTTTTCCATAGATGAATAAAAACCGCCAGAGCTGATCACTTCGAGCGTGTCTGCATGGGTGAATGTAGAGCCTAAACCTGCACCAGCTAAGCACATACTCAATACAATCGGAGATTTTTTCATAGTAACTCACTTGAAGGACACAAGAACACAGCACGGTTGCAATATGCACGCCGTGCTGTTCATTAAAATTTTCAAATGATGCTGATGTGTTAGACACTCAGTTTTGCCGGTTCAACAACTGCGTCAGGATTGTTCTTTTTAGCACCACGGCATAAATACAGGCTTGAGATCAGGCTACATACGGCAGCAAACATGAGCCAAAAAGCCGGAGTGCTTGGGTTGCCAGTGTGCTCAACCAAGAAGGTGCAGGCCATCGGCGTCATGCCACCAAAAATCGCAGCGGCAAGACTAAATGCCAAAGAAAAGCCAACTGTACGTACGCGTTTTGGCATTACTTCTGCCAGCGTGGCAACCATGGTGCCGTTATACAGACCAAAGAAGAAAGAGAAGTACGCAAGTGCAATGATCAGGTTGGTAAAACTAATGTCACTGACCAACCAGCTTAAAACCGGATAACTGGTAAAAATTGCAAGTGTCGTAATGCCGACCAGCACAGGACGACGGCCAATTTTGTCGGAAAGCAAGCCACCCATAGGTAACCAGAAGAAATTGGATAACCCTACAAATACAGTCGCTAAAAGGCTATCTGTGATCGACATTTCTAAAGTACGTTTTGCATAGACAGTGGTGTAAACCGTAATGAAATAGAACGTGGTCGTGGTCATGGCACTCATCATCATACCAGCCAGTACAATGCGCCAGTTACTTGCAAGCGTGCTAAAAATTTCTTTGGTCGTTGGATGGGTTTTTTGTGCTTTAAAGTCTTCTGTTTCTTCCAGCGTACGACGGAACACAAAAATAAGCGGAATGATCAAACATCCAATTAAAAATGGAATACGCCAGCCCCAGTCACTGACCTGAGCATGGCTCAATACCGAATTCAGCCAATAACCCAGTAACGCTGCAAATACTACTGCAATTTGCTGGCTACCCGATTGCCAACTGGTAATAAAACCACGGTTTTTGTCTGTGGCAATTTCGGCCAGATAAATCGATACACCACCGGATTCAACACCGGCAGAAAAGCCTTGCAATAATCGTCCGATCACCACCAAGATGGGTGCAATGATGCCGATCGCATCGTAACTTGGAACAAAGGTAATTAAAATAGTACCCAGTGCCATTAAACTTAAAGTGATAATCAGACCTTTACGACGCCCCACGCGGTCGACATAGGCGCCTAGAAAAATCGCCCCCAACGGTCGCATTAAAAAACCTGCCGCGAATACGGTAAAGGTCATCATAAGTGAGACGTATTCATTTTCTGAATGAAAAAACTTGGCTGCAATATAGGTTGCATAAAATCCAAAAAGAAAAAAATCATATTGTTCTAAGAAATTGCCACTGGTGACATTTAGAATTTTTTTAAACGTAGCACTACGTTTAGCAACTTGTTCCATTAAGACCTCCTTGGTCTGAAAAATGGAAACCATCACGTGTCTCTTTTTTTATGACCGCATGGTTCGTCTTAAGGTGTCGTATTGATCGTGACACAACGTCATGCAGATATTTTGGTAAGAGAGGGTGATACCGTGTTTCCAGTTCAAACGACTTATCAAAGTTTGATAAAGAACAATTCATTTACCATGTGGCAGAAATGTACGAGGAAAAACAGAAAAGGAGTGAGAGTCTAAAAGTAATTGGGTATTTAAAAAAATTAATGACCCTTTATAAAATGAGTTCGGAACACGGCCAGATTTGTGCGCGAATTAATTCTTTTACACAGGCTTTAATGGCTGATTTAGCTGCCAGTGCTGCTGGCGAAAGCTCTTCTTCTGCCAGACTGACCAGATAATTAATCCGCTCGATTTCAGGATCAATCACTCTTAAGAGCTGGATCTGGTGCTTGTATTTCTGTAAACAAGCACTTCCTGGCCGGACACTGGCCAGATCCAGATGAATCAGGCTATCCATGAGCAGGTGTAAACCATCAATCTCATACACCACATTGAGTTGACCAATTTTGTGTTCGAGTAGTTTACGTAAACTGTGGCGCTGTCGGGGGAGGACCAGTGGAATATCCCCAATTTGCTGTGACTGAATAATGCCTGTTTGCAAACAATCCGACAAACCATGTTTGATCAGCACTTCTTTTCGTGCCATCAGA
Source organism: Acinetobacter sp. 243_ASPC (assembly GCF_001054715.1). NCBI lineage: Bacteria > Pseudomonadati > Pseudomonadota > Gammaproteobacteria > Moraxellales > Moraxellaceae > Acinetobacter > Acinetobacter sp. 243_ASPC. The sequence continues at coordinate 7,630 of NZ_JVOR01000079.1, forward strand.
TACATTTGTTCTTTAACCAAGGGCTGAATGGCCCATTGCTTATCAATTTCATGAGTAAAAATAATGGCAATATCAAGCTGGCGCGAATTAATTGACTGAATCAGATTGCCTGACAGCGTTTCGACAATTTCTAGGCGAATATCCGGGTAGCGTTCAGACATTAATTTCATTAAAGGGATGCCAATCAATGCACTGATGGTTGGCGGAAAACCCAAACTCACATGACCAGACAGACGTGCTGAGTGCGCTGCATCAATCGCAAAATTAATCTGACGCAAAATTAATTGAGAGTGTTTTAAAAAAGCAAGACCTGCGGGGGTTGGGGTCACACCAAATGCATTACGTTGTAATAAACGAATGCTGAGCTCTTGTTCTAGCTTGGTAATTTGCTGACTAATGGCAGAAGCACCAACATCTAACTTTTGAGCGGCTTTACCAATACTGCCTGCCTCAACCACGGTTGAAAAATATTTGATTTGTTTGATTTCCATACGCAGCGTTTCGCTCATGATCCATGCAAATACTGGACTGATACTGCCATTTTGGCAGCCAGTTATACCGCATCATAGCAGGATTAAAAAACGCAACAAGCCACAGATTCTTCATTTGACCTATTCACAACTGCGCCGTGGTGCGCTTATGATCAAAAATATATTCCATGACTTTTCACGTATCTGGTTTTAAGAGTATTCAGGAGATCGTTGCAACATGCACATTTCACATTTAGATCATTTGGTTCTAACCGTGCAAGATATCGAAGCCACATGTGAGTTTTATGCACGCGTGATGGGTTTTGAAGTTATTGTATTTGGAGACAATCGTAAAGCGCTTAAGTTTGGTCAGCAAAAGATCAATTTACATCAGGCTGGAAAAGAGTTTGAGCCTAAAGCTGAGCATCCGACCAAAGGCTCAGCCGATTTATGTTTTATTGCTCAAACGTCGCTTGAACAGGTGATTGCGCACTTAAATGCCGAGCAAATTGCAATTTGCGAAGGGCCTGTGAATCGTACCGGAGCTGTAGGCAGTATTCGTTCGGTTTACATACGCGATCCAGATCTAAATCTGATTGAAATTTCAAACTATACCGATTGAGACCTTAAATTTACGCCGTGTCGGGTTGAATGTGATTCTGCGAGAATAACTCGTCCTGAATCCAGTTTAAATAAAACTACACCAAACTGTTTACACTTTGCGAACTTCGACTTAAGTCTAAAAGATAACTTGATACGCAGTATATTTAAATAAATTAATTATTTTCAATGAATTAATAGTTTTAATGCTAAAAAAGTAAACGTATGAGTTTTTTATATTGTCGACAATGTGATTGCAATTTGCGATATCTGTGCGTATTTTAACAACAGCATCGTCGTAATTGTTGACATCATCATGACCGAACTTCTTGAGCCAGCCGCGCGCGCAAGTACACAAGAAACCCTGACCGATCAGATTTTTAAAAAAATTCAATCGGCGATTGTCAGTGGTGAAATCGCAGCGGGCAGTAAAATTTCGGAGCCAGAATTGGCACGTGTGTATGGCATCAGCCGCGGACCTTTGCGAGAAGCCATTCATCGGCTAGAAGGACAAAAACTGGTCGAGCGTACTGCGCATGTGGGCGCGCGGGTGGTATCGCTGTCACATCAGCAATTGCGAGAGCTCTATCAGATTCGTGAAAACCTAGAAGGTCTGGCTTGCCGACTAGCCGCGCAAAGCATCGACAAACAGCAAATCTTAAATTTGCGTGACGTATTGCATCTGCACGCGCAAGATCCCGATTTCAAAGAAGGTAAGGGCTACTATTTACAAGAAGGCCAAGACGATTTTCATTACTGCATTATTAAAAATTGTGGCAACAAAACCTTGGAAAAAATGCTCTGCGATGAACTCTATCATTTAATTCGAATGTATCGGGTGCAGTATTCCAAAACTCCGAATCGTCCGCACAGAGCACTGTCTGAACACTTACATATTTTAAACGCGATTGCCGAAGGAGATGCTGAACTGGCAGAACTTCTGATGCGCCGGCATATCGCAGCATCGTATCGCAACATCGAACAACATTTTATTTAATTGACAGGGAGAGAGACCAGCACATGTCTACAGTATCAGCAGGACAAAAATTTAGAGACGCGGTCGCCAGTGAACGCCCATTACAGGTGGTGGGTGCCATCAATGCCAACCATGCCTTATTGGCCAAACGTGCAGGCTATAAAGCCATTTATTTGTCGGGTGGTGGGGTTGCGGCGGGTTCGCTTGGTTTACCCGATTTAGGTATTAGCAATTTAGATGATGTACTGATCGATGTGCGCCGTATTACGGATGTATGCGATTTGCCTTTGCTGGTCGATGCCGACACAGGCTTTGGCGCTTCAGCATTTAATATTGCCCGTACCACCAAATCGCTGATTAAATTTGGTGCTGCCGCCATGCACATTGAAGATCAGGTTGGTGCCAAGCGTTGTGGTCATCGTCCAAATAAAGCGATTGTGAGCCAAGAAGAAATGGTCGACCGGATTAAAGCGGCGGTCGATGCACGTACCGATGAAAATTTTGTGATTATGGCACGTACCGATGCACTGGCTGTCGATGGTTTGCAAGCTGCGATTGATCGCGCAGGTGCGTATATCGAAGCCGGTGCAGACATGCTATTTCCAGAAGCCATTACCGAGCTTGTAATGTATAAGCAATTTGCACAAGCGACTGGCGCACCCATTTTGGCCAATATTACCGAGTTTGGTTCTACGCCACTATTTACCACCGATGAACTGGCCTCTGCCGATGTCAGTCTTGCGTTGTATCCACTCTCGGCATTTCGTGCCATGAACAAGGCAGCCGAAACGGTTTATGAAACCTTGCGTAAAGAAGGCACACAAAAGAATGTGGTCGACATCATGCAAACGCGTAAAGAGCTGTATGAGCGCATTAACTACTATGCATTTGAAGACTATTTAGACAACGCATTTGCGAAAAAGAAATAAACAAGCCCGCTTTGAAAAGAAGCGGAAACGATGGTCTTGACCATCGTGAGGGCGGTATGGATGCAGCTACATTGGACGGCCTTGCACTGCTTTTAAAGCGATTAAAGCTCTGATGAGGCGCAAGGCGAAGTGGTTAATTTCGAAATAAGAAGTGAAAATGGTACGACTCCATCGTGCCTAATAAATAAATTCAGATCGATAGGAAAGGACAATCTTATGAGCTCAAATGAAACAACAACAGGCTTTAAACCAAAAAAATCAGTTGCCTTAAGTGGACAAGTGGCAGGCAACACCGCGCTCTGTACCGTCGGTCGTAGCGGTAACGACTTGCATTATCGTGGCTATGACATTTTAGATCTCGCCGTAGGCAGCCAGTTTGAAGAAGTGGCACACTTGCTGGTACATGGCAAATTACCAAATCAAGCTGAGCTTAAAGCGTATAAAGCCAAATTAAAGGCACTTCGGGGCTTACCGGCAGCACTCAAAACCGCACTTGAACAACTTCCGCCGTCTGCTCACCCCATGGATGTGATGCGTACGGGCGTGTCGGTATTGGGCTGTTTAACCCCAGAACATGAAGACCATAACGAAGCTGGCGCAAAAGACATTGCCGATAAACTTATGGCCAGCCTCGGTTCGATGCTGTTGTACTGGTATCACTTTAGCAACAATGGGCGCCGTATTGAGGTCGAAACCGACGACGACTCAATCGCTGCGCATTTCCTGCACTTGTTGCATGGCGAAAAACCATCTGAAGAATGGATTCAGGCCATGCACACCTCACTCATTTTGTATGCAGAGCACGAGTTTAATGCATCTACCTTTACCTCACGCGTAGTCGCCGGTACGGGTTCAGATATGTACTCGGCCATTACCGGTGGAATTGGCGCACTACGTGGTCCTAAACACGGCGGTGCCAATGAAGTGGCCTTTGTGATTCAGCAACGTTATGACAATGCAGACGAAGCTGAGGCAGACATTCGAAGCCGTGTAGAGAAGAAAGAAGTGGTGATCGGATTTGGTCATCCGGTTTATACCGTATCTGATCCGCGTAATGAAGTGATTAAAAAAGTGGCCTACGATTTGGCGCAGTCCCAGCAAAACACCAAGATGTATTTGATCGCGGAGCGTTTGGAAGCCGTGATGAAAGAAGTAAAAAACATGTTTCCAAATCTCGACTGGTTTAGTGCGGTAAGTTATCACCTGATGGGTGTACCAACAGCCATGTTTACACCATTATTTGTGATTGCACGTACCGCAGGATGGTCGGCGCACGTGATCGAGCAGCGTCAAGACGGCAAGATTATTCGTCCAAGTGCAAACTATACCGGCCCAGAAAATCTCGAATTTAAACCGTTGGCGGAGCGTGACTAATGTCAAATCCATATCGTAAACCGTTGCCCAATGCTGCACTTGGCGATACCCCGCTGGACTATTACGACGTGCGTCAGGCCGTTGAAGATATTCAGCCAGGCGCTTACCAGACATTGCCTTATACCTCAAAAGTGCTGGCCGAGCAGTTGGTTCGTAAAGCAGATCCTGCGCATCTGACCGATTATTTAAAGCAGTTGATCGAACGCCGTCAGGATCTAGATTTTCCTTGGTATCCGGCGCGTGTGGTCTGTCATGATATTTTAGGTCAAACCGCGCTGGTTGATCTTGCGGGCCTGCGTGATGCCATTGCAGATAAAGGTGGCGATCCATCTAAAGTGAATCCAGTGGTGCCGACGCAACTGATTGTCGACCATTCGCTTGCGGTCGAATATGGCGGATTCGATCCCGATGCCTTTGAGAAAAACCGTGCGATTGAAGACCGTCGTAACGAAGACCGTTTTCATTTTATCGAATGGACCAAAACGGCATTTAAAAATGTCGATGTCATTCCTGCCGGAAACGGCATCATGCACCAGATCAATCTGGAAAAAATGTCGCCGGTGGTTCAGGCATGTGATGGTGTAGCTTATCCAGATACCTGTGTCGGCACCGATTCACATACTCCACATACTGATGCATTGGGTGTTATTTCGATAGGTGTCGGTGGCTTAGAAGCAGAGAACGTGATGCTGGGCCGTGCTTCTTGGATGCGTTTGCCTGATATCATTGGCGTCGAGCTGGTCGGGCAGCGTCAGGCCGGCATTACCGCGACCGATATCGTACTGGCTTTAACTGAATTTTTACGAAAAGAACGCGTGGTCGGGGCATATCTGGAGTTTTTTGGCGAGGGAGCCGACAGCATGTCGGTGGGTGACCGTGCCACCATTTCAAACATGACACCAGAATATGGCGCCACCGCAGCCATGTTTTACATCGACCAGAACACCATCGACTATTTGCGCCTGACAGGCCGTGAAGATGCACAAGTGGCATTGGTTGAGCAATATGCTAAAGAAATCGGTCTTTGGGCATCTGAAATGACTCAAGCCGAGTACCCGCGTGTACTTCGTTTTGATTTATCTACTGTGACACGCAACATTGCAGGCCCATCTAATCCGCATGCCCGTGTTTCAACCGCCGACTTGGCAGCAAAAGGCATTGCAGGCAATTTAGATGCAGCCAAAGCACAAGAAGCAGAAGGCTTGATGCCAGATGGCGCCGTCATCATTGCGGCGATTACCTCTTGTACCAATACCTCAAACCCACGTAATACCGTGGCCGCAGGGCTACTCGCACGTAAGGCCAACGAGTTAGGTTTAGTTCGTAAGCCTTGGGTAAAATCTTCTTTTGCACCGGGGTCAAAAGCGGCAGCGCTTTACCTAGAAGAAGCGGGCGTACTCAAAGACTTGGAACAACTCGGTTTTGGTATTGTGGCTTATGCCTGTACCACGTGTAACGGGATGTCTGGCGCGCTTGATCCGGCCATTCAGCAAGAAATTATCGACCGCGATTTGTACGCAACGGCTGTACTTTCGGGCAACCGTAACTTCGACGGGCGTATTCATCCATATGCAAAACAAGCATTCTTGGCATCTCCACCACTTGTTGTGGCATATGCAATTGCCGGCACCATTCGTTTTGATATCGAAAAAGATGCACTCGGCATGGACCAAAACGGTAACGCCATTTACCTCAAAGACATCTGGCCATCCGATGCCGAAATAGATGCACTGGTTAAAGAAGCGGTGAAGCCTGAACAGTTCCGTAAAGTGTATATTCCCATGTTTGATCTGGGTGAGGTTGAACAAGCCGAAAGCCCACTATACAACTGGCGCCCACAAAGTACCTATATTCGACGTCCGCCATATTGGGAAGGCGCGCTGGCTGCACCACGCACTTTGACCAATATGCGTCCGCTGGCAATCTTGGGTGATAACATCACCACCGACCATTTATCGCCTTCAAATGCGATTATGATGGATTCGGCAGCAGGTGAATACTTGTATAAAATGGGCGTACCAGAAGAAGACTTCAACTCATACGCAACCCACCGTGGCGACCACTTGACTGCACAACGTGCTACTTTTGCTAACCCGAAATTGTTTAATGAAATGGTGGTACGCTCCGACGGTACCATTAAGCAAGGTTCAAAAGCGCGTGTCGAGCCAGAAGGCGAAGTGATGCGGATGTGGGAAGCCATTGAAACCTACATGAACCGTAAGCAACCGTTAATCATTGTTGCTGGTGCAGATTATGGTCAGGGGTCTAGCCGTGACTGGGCAGCAAAAGGTGTACGCCTTGCCGGTGTAGAAGCGATTGTGGCCGAAGGCTTTGAGCGTATTCACCGCACTAACCTTGTAGGTATGGGCGTGTTACCGCTTGAGTTTAAAGCAGGTGTAAACCGTAAAACCTTAAAACTCGATGGTACAGAGCTATATAGCGTGATTGGGAATGTTGCACCGCGTTCGACTTTAACTTTGGTGATTGAGCGTGCTACAGCGGATGGTAAAGAAGAGATTCTGGAAGTGCCTGTAACGTGCCGTTTAGATACTGAAGAAGAAGTGTCTGTATATGAAGCGGGTGGGGTGTTACAACGTTTTGCGCAGGACTTTTTACAGGGGCAGGTGGCTTGATATTTAGTCTATAGTTGATTGAATTTTGTTCTAAATAGCCCTATCTTGATGATGGGGTTTTTTATTAAGAATAAAATAATGTTCCTATTAAATATTAGCTATTTTATTTAATAATTTTTTTCATAAAAAAATTATTTATGAGTTGTTTTCTAATCGACTATGACTTTTCTTTATATGTATCTTTTTTATTTTTTCTTCCAAAGACCAAGTGGATGTTTCATTTAGATTTTTCTCTATCTGAGTAATTTTCTCCCAAAATTGTTGAGGATATCCTTTAAGTGGAGATTGAATTGCTAGAGATATTAGTTCACTTAGAGTTTTAACAACTATAAGCCATTTATTTATATCTACAATACTAATTTTTTCTATTTTTACAGTTAGATCCTGATTAATTTCAGAATTTTTTGAATTAAATGCCACTGCCCATTGTCCATGAGCTATCTTATTCCTTAATTCAGAAGGTTCTTTTAAATGTATATCTATAATATTATTTATTTTTCTTATACTATTAGGGAAAAATTAGATTTCTTTCCTATACTTTTTTTCGCACTTATTTCAAAAGCCTTTTTCCACGCCTTAATAATGTTTTCTTTTTTTTGAGTTTTAAAAATTTGACCGATTTCATCTTTTGTAAAACCATTGCAAGTGTAAATTAATTTTAGAAATAAAGCCTCGGTATAAGCGGTGTAAGCAAGAATGGCTAATTTTGTTAAAGACTTAATTTCTTTTTGACAAGAGGAGGTTAATTGGCCATTATCTAGTAGATTTTTAGAAATTAGAGAATTAATACTTCTATTTAGGATAGAGTAATTTTTACCTGTTTCTTTTACATTTAAACATGCAGATCTATAAAAATCGTGGTGATGATTATTAATAAAGGCTTGACTCATGTATAAATATGACCAAATTAATTATAATAAATTTTTTGCTATCCGGAATCGAACCGGAATCTCAAACGTGAGTTTGCGTGTTACCATATTACGACCATAGCATCACCGCACATTTTATAAAAAATTTAGTATTAGTCAATAGAAATAATAAACTAAACTAATTGTTATTAAAAATAATTCTTATTTAAGAGTGTTAAATAAAAAATTTAAGCGTGGGTTAGAAGTCAAAAAAAAGCCCAACATCCTGTTGGGCTTTTTTCGTATTTCGTTACTAGGTATAACTCCTGTTGTACCTCACGTCCTGATGCTTAAACTTATTGTTGTTGTTTTATGTTTCGGAACGTCCTGCTCCTGTATGACTTTAGAATAGACCTAGAGCAGCAGGCTGCCAATCCGCAAAATCCCTAAAATAATGTACGTCAAAACGTACGAAGCTGCACTTCGCTATTAAATCATGACTGTTTGTCAGAAAGGTCAATATATAATCAAAAGTATCAAGCTATAGTATATATACCATTTCTAAAATATATGGAGAACAAAAATGGTTACAGCTGGCGAAAAACCTGGAACAGGCTTCTATTTTTGTGTCCAATGCGGACATCGCGTTTACTTAGAAATTGGTACAGATCGACTACCTCCGTGTACCAAATGCCTTGGCAAGCAATTTAGCAGTAAGCTTGCCTAAGCCGCATAATACAAAACAGCTATCCGCTATTTTGAAAAATCCCTGTCAACCGACGGGATTTTTTTATTGATAATACATAGCCATCATTCAAATAAGCAAAAAAAAGCCCGACATCCAGTCGGGCTTTTTTCGTATTTCGTTACTAGGTATAACTCCTGTCGTACCTCACGTCCTGATGCTTAAACTTATTGTTGTTGTTTTATGTTTTGGAACGTCCTGTTCCTTTATGACTTAAGAATAGACCTTTACCATTGGGCTGCCAATCCGCAAAATCCTTAAAATTTTGTACGCCAAAGCCTACAAAATTTTATTTCACCATTGGGCCTTTGGCTTAAAAGAATCGTTTAGTACGTTTGGGTTTGGTCGAGGCAATACTTTTACTGGTTTGCACAATTACTTTTATGCCGCCTTCAACAAATTCGTATTTAGACAGCTTGAAATGTAGGTTTTCATTTAAAAAAGTCCACATTGCCATGATAGAAGGAAGTTGTATGGTCATTTCAGTTTTCATGAGTGTACTGTTCTTATTTATGATGTCGCCAATTTAGCATTGCTCAAAATATTTCAATAGTACAAAGCTGTTATACAAATAATGCACTCGCGCAACAAAACGTTGATTTTTCTTTCTATTTGTAATTTTATTTTAATTTAAGATATCAGTAGCATAGTGCTAAGGTGACGTTTTTTAAATAGTAATATCGGTATGAAATTTAATCTATTAACGGTACTGTTCTCCCGCACTCACCGAACGTGAACAAAGACTCACGTACTGTATAAAATCTACACATTAAACCCTCACCAGAAATGATCATTCAGCTTTAGATTGATAGACCAATGCATGCTCTTTACTTAAGGAAATAACATGTCACTTTACGAAAATCAATACAATATAAGCGCTGAAAACACTGCAAATAAAACCAATAAAGCAAAATTATATGTCAAAGACTGGGGCCAAGGAGAGCCTGTGGTACTGATTCATGGTTGGCCGTTGTCTTCAGACAGTTGGGACTGGATCGCGATTAAACTAGTCGAAGCTGGCTTTCGTGTGGTGAGTTATGACCGTCGTGGTTTTGGTCGTTCAGAGCAAACATGGTCGGGTTATGACTACGATACTTTTGCCGATGATTTACGCGGTGTAATTGAAGACAAACAGCTCACCAATGTCACTTTGGTGGGGTTCTCTATGGGAGGCGGCGAAATTGCACGTTACTTGAGTCGCCATCAAGCCAAAGATATTAAACAGGTGGCTTTAATTTCTTCAGTCGTGCCGTTTTTATTAAAAACCGATAATCATCCTGAAGGTGTAGACGGCTCAGTCTTTCAAGGCATGATTGAAGGCATCTTAGATGAACGTCCAAAGTTTTTTAATCACTTCTTTAAAGATTTTTATGGTGTAGGCCTTCTAAGCCATGCGGTCAGTGATGAATTTATTAAATGGAATACCCAAGTGGCGATGCAAGCCAGTTTGAAAGCCACAGTCGATTGTGTAAGAGCCTTTGCCTATACAGATTTCAGACCCGATCTGGCCGCTTTTACCGTGCCAGTGCTGGTGATTCATGGAACAGCGGATAAAACTGTTCCGATTGGGATTACCGCACATGCGGTGCAAAAAGCGTTGCCGAATGCCAAACTCATCGAGTATGTAGATGAGCCACATGGTGTGTTAGCGACGCAACAAGAACGCGTAGCGCAAGATTTGCTCGATTTCTTGGGTGTACAGCATTCAGTCGATCGTTTTTAAGTAGGCAGTGTAAGCTTTTTTACTCATGCTATAAAACATCGAAAAAAACCTGCTCTTTAAAGCAGGTTTTTTTTATGAGGGCGATCAACTTCAGCAAAACAAACGTTATTTTAAAATTCGACTTAAAACGCTTAAACCATGCTCGAAACTTTGACCACAATCCAGTACATTACAGTATTTTTTTGAATTGCATATGGGGCCTATGGCGATTGTCTGGATTTTATTTACGTTGATGGCGGCATTTATGCAGGCGTGGCGTAATGCATTTCAAAAGCAGCTCAGTAGTAGTGTCGATATCTATGGCACCACCTTGGCCCGATTTTTATTTTCGCCAGTATTTGCATTGAGTTATCTTGCTTTTTTATATCATCAGCAGCCTATCACTGCGCATGTCAGCTTTTCTCCAAAATTTTGGCTGTGTATTGTGATTGCTGGAGTGAGCCAGATTTATGCCACCGCCTTAATGGTTAAATTGTTTCAGCAAAAAAATTATGCCATTGGGGTGGGGCTTGCCAAAAGTGAAGCGATTTTGGCCGCTTTGGTGGGGGTATTGTTTCTACAAGAGCATCTAACCGCATGGGGCTGGGTGGGCGTATCGATTGGTGCAGTTGCGGTATTTCTACTCAGTAAAGGTCGGCAGCAGAGTGAATTGTCGCTAAAAACCCTCATGATTGGTTTGGGAAGTGGCCTGTGTTTTGCCATTACATCACTATTGGTACGTGAAGCCAGTTTAGAGCTCGACATGCTACCATTTTTACATCGCTCTGCGTGGGTGCTATGTAGTCTGATCAGTTTTCAATGCATCATCATGCTGTTGTATCTGGGAATCTTTAGCCGACAAACGCTTTATCATATGTGGCAACGAATTGGACTAACCTTTAAGGTCAGCGTTTGCAGTTTTTTGGCGTCTTTGGGGTGGTTTAGTGCCATGAGCATGCAAACCGTTGCCATTGTTAAAACGTTAGGGCAGGTCGAGATTTTATTTAGTCTCTTAATTTCAGCTTTCTTTTTTAAAGAAAAGCTCGCCAGAACAGACCATATGGGTTTGTGGCTGGTGCTTGTGGCCGCAATTATGGTGATTTGAACTTAACCGTAAATAAAACTTTGATCACTCCATTGCGTTTATTGCAAGGTATGCTCATTCTGATCATGTATTACAGGATGTTTATTTGAGTCCTTTTAATACCTGCTTGGCATCTGAGTCACCTGCATCGGCAGCGCGTTGTAGCCATTTTTTGGCAAGAGGCAGATTTTTTGCTGTGCCTTCTGCATTTAAATACATAATGCCTAAATTATACTGTGCATCTTTTTCACCGTTTTCGGCTGCTTGTGTGTACCAGTACAATGCATGTGTATCATTTTTCTGGACGCCTTTACCGTTAGAATACATTTGCCCCAAGCTGTATTGTGCAGGCGGGTAGTGCTGCTGTGCAGATTGACTCATCCAGTTAAAGGCTTCTTGTGCATTTTGTGGGGTTCCTCGCCCTTCGCGATACATATGAGCGACTACATATTGCGCTTTGGCATGGCCAAACTTGGCTGCCCGTTTAAAATAATCGAGTGCGCGTGCTTCATCCTTTTTCACTCCCTGACCGACCAAATACAACATGCCAAGACTGTACTTGGCGCCTACGCTGCCATTGTCATCGGCGCGAGTGAGCCACTTGAGTGCTTCGGCATTATTAAGCTGAACACCTTGTTCACCACTTAAATGCATCATACCGTAATGATACTGCGCGGTGGCTTTGCCAGCCTCGGCCTCTTTACGAATATCACTGACGCTCGGTTCAGACCATGCTGCTACGCTAAGCGTACAAGCAGCAATCAAAATAATAATTTTTCGCTGGACGTAATTGCGCATATCAAAACATCTTCTTGTGTTTATTGTGATAAAACTTTAACCAAAATTTGAATGAATCTGCAACAGATGACTGTGAAATGGTTGGTCGCATGGTTTGTGATGCGCCAAGAAATAAAAAAGAGAGATGGGTTGTCTCTCTTTAAATGTTTTATCGTTATGCTGATTAAGCGCGCGGTTAAATCTATACGCTGGTCATGATCAGTTTGATGGCCATACCCATTAGCACCACACCAATGCCGCGTTCTACCACGGTTTCACGTTTTAAAAATGCCTGACGGATGCTGGCACGTGAAAACAGTAAGCTAACCAAAATAAACCATAAGGCGGTCACCACACACATCCAGACACCATAAAAAATCTGGATATTGGTAGGGGTATTCGGGCTAACCAAGGTCGTAAAAATAGCCAAAAAGAAAATGGTGGCTTTGGGGTTGAGTGCATTGGTCATAAATCCGGTACTGATGGCCTGCCATTTACTCATTTTTGTATGCGCAGATGCAGGCTGCTCCAGATCAATCACGCCGCTAGATTTACTGGTAATCAGTTTCCAGCCCAGATAGCACAGGTACAATGCACCCGCAGATTTAAACAGCAGCATGAGCCACTCATTTTTTTGGATAAAAAATCCAACGCCAACCAAGGTATAAAGTACATGCACCGAAATTCCCATGCCAATACCAATTGCGGTCAGGCAGCCAATAAGGTGGCCATAGCGTAAACTTTGACGCACACTGATCGCAAAATCGGGGCCGGGTAAAATCACCGCCAGCAGGTGAACAATCGCTAAACTTAAAAATTCAGGCCAATAGTGTGTCAGCATCGGAAAGGTCACAAAAATTTGTTAAGGCTTAGTGTAAAAAAACATGTAGATGATGATAATCTAGTAAAAATTCAAATTATTTTTGCTTCATGAGCACAAATCAAAGTATTCATTATTTGCAGGAAATGGCCATTTTTGTAAAAGTGGTGGAAACGGGAAGTTTTTCTGAAACAGCCCGTCAGATGGGCGCTACACCGTCTGCGATTAGCCGTGCAATTTCTCGTCTGGAAAAAGTATTGGGCACGCGTTTGCTTCAGCGCACAACGCGCAAGTTACGTTTAAGTGAAAGTGGCCAGCAGATTTATGTCAATTGTCTCGACATGGTCAATGCTGCGCAGGCCGTAATGGAAAGTTCAGGGCAGTTTCATAGTGAGCCGCAAGGTACAGTACGTATGAGTGTACCCAAAGCGGTGGGGCATTTTATGTTGCATCCGCATATGCCAGAGTTTTTTCAGCGTTATCCAAAAATTGATGTCCAGATGCTGCTCGAAGATCGTTATGTTGACTTTATCGATGACGGTGTCGATCTAGCCATTCGTATCACCGATCACCCGCCGGGTGGGTTAATGGGGCGGCGCTTGATTGAAATTAATCATCTGCTTTGCGCCACGCCGCAATATTTAGCCGAGCACGGTACTCCCGAACAGCCTCAAGACTTAAAACAGCACTCGTGTATTTATTTGGGTGAACAGCCCAGCGATTCGAAATGGAAATTCCAGCAAGGCTCGAAAACCATTACGGTACAGGTGAGCGGACGTTACTCGGCCAATCACACGGGCATCCGTTTAGATGCTGCACTTAAACATATTGGCATTGCCAGCCTGCCGTATTTTGTGGCAAGACATGCCTTGCAAGACGGTCGGCTGATTCAGGTATTGCCAGACTGGTATTTTAAAACCTATTACAGTGGTGATGCATGGTTACTGTATCCACCCACGCGACATTTGCCGCCAAAGCTTAGTGTGTTTATTCAATTTTTGGCAGAAAAACTTGCTTTAGAACCAACACTTTAAATGACTCATTGAGTATCTGGCTTTACATAGAAGAAATCTGACGTATAATCATAGACGACTGGTCTATTTTATTGTGAAGGTCATGACAACACATCAAGCGCAAAAATCTGAAGCGAAACGGCAACATATCCTCGATACCGGATTTAGTTTGGTCTTACGTAAAGGATTTGTTGGCGTGGGTTTGCAAGAAATTTTAAAAACTAGCGGTGTTCCAAAGGGTTCTTTTTACCATTACTTCGATTCGAAGGAAGTCTTTGGTTGTGCTTTACTCAAGAACTACATATCCGATTATCAAATACGTTTAAATCAGTTGTGGGCCAGCGAGCAGTCTGCACGAGACAAATTACTCACGTATTTTCAATGCTGGATTGAAGATCCTTCTACCCAAGACAGTTGGGCCGAATCTTGCCTGATTGTAAAAATGGCCGCAGAAGTTGCAGATTTATCTGAAGACATGCGACTGATTATGGATGAAGGTGTGAAGCGTTTGACCGCGCGTATGGCGGACTTGATTGTGCAAGGGCAAAAAGAGGGCTCGATTGCTTCTGTACAACCGGCACAGAGTCTTGCACAGGTCATTTATCAGATGTTTTTGGGTGCAGCATTGCTCAGCAAACTGCACAAAGAAAAGACGCCTCTTTATCAGGCGCTTGATGCCAGCAAAGCCCTTTTAACGGGATGTCAGCATAACCAACAGGAAAAATAATCAATGAAAATTTTAATCATTCTTACCTCACATAGTCAGCTTGGTTCTACAGGCAAAAAAACCGGTTTTTGGCTAGAAGAATTTACCTCGCCGTATTATGTATTTAAAGATGCAGGTGCCGAGCTGGTATTGGCATCTCCTCAAGGTGGACAGCCACCGCTAGATCCAAAAAGTGACGATCCGGATGCTCAAACCGACTCAACCCGTCGTTTTAAAGAAGATCCAGATGCACAGCAACAGCTTGCCAATACCATTCCGCTGGCGCAAATCAATCCAGATGATTTCGATGCTGTATTTTACTCGGGTGGTCATGGCCCGCTATGGGATTTGACCAACGATCCGCATTCGATTCGTCTGATCGAGCAGGTCACTCAAGATCAAAAACCATTGGGTTTGGTATGCCATGCGCCAGCAGTGCTTAAAAATGTAAAAACGCCAGAAGGCGGCTCGTTTGTAAAAGGTAAGCATGTAACTGGTTTTTCAAACAGTGAAGAAGAGGGTGTACAACTGACTGATGTTGTACCGTTTTTGATTGAAGATGAATTTAAGGCCCAAGGCGCACATTATGAAAAAGGTGCAGATTGGCAGTCCTTTACCGTAAAAGAAGGCCTATTGGTGACGGGTCAAAATCCCGCCAGTTCTGAAGCTGTGGCAGAGCATTTGCTCAAACTATTGAGTCAGCGTAGCGCCTAAGTGCGCTGCCGATATGGCCACATTTCATCCTTCTTTAATTCTTGTTTAAACTTAGGAAATTTATATGCAAAGCGTACTTCATAAAACCTTTGGTGAACCTGTCGATGTACTGGAACTGGGAGAGGCGCCTGTGCCTGAGCCAAAAGCGGGACAGGTACGTATCAAAACAATTCTCACCCCAATTCATAACCACGATGTCTGGACAGTACGCGGGCGCTATGGTTATAAGCCTGAACTTCCTGCAATTGGAGGCAGTGAGGCGGTTGGATTGATTGATGCGTTGGGTGAGGGCGTTGAGCATCTTCAAGTTGGACAACGTGTGTCGGTGGCCTCTGTACATAACACATGGGCAGAGTACTTTCTTGCACCAGCGGCAGGTGTGGTGCCATTGCCAGACGAAATTGATGACCAAACCGCGGCACAGTTGATTGGCATGCCGATCAGCGCGCTGATGTTACTCGATTTTATTGGCATTCAGCCGGGTCAATGGATGATTCAAAACACTGCCAACGGCGCAGTAGGTAAAACAGTGGCCATGATTGCCAAATCTCGTGGTATTGGTGTGATCAATCTGGTGCGTCGTCAAAGTGCGGTCGATGAAATGACGGCGCTCGGAATTGAGCATGTGGTTGCTACAGAACAAGATGACTGGAAAGCACAGGTTAAAACCCTGCTCGGTGAGCATACGTTGGTAGCAGGTGTCGATTCAATTGGTGGACAGGCCAGTGCTGAAGTGCTGAGCTTATTAGGCGATGACAGCACCTTGGTGTCCTTTGGTAGCATGACTGGCGAACCGATGCAGCTACCTTCGGGTGATTTGATTTTTAAGCAGGCTGTGGTGAAAGGGTTTTGGGCCAGTGTCGTGAGCAAGAACATGGAGCCAGCACACAAACGTGAGCTACTGAGCGAACTGATTCAACTGGCGGCAAGTAAACAATTGCAACTTCCGGTCGAGGCGATTTTAAGCTTTGATCAGGTCGATGAAGCGGCACGACTTTCAACCCAAAGTGGCCGCAAAGGCAAGGTGTTGTTTAAACCAAACTAGGCCATCACTGTATATAAGTACAAGCACATGTCAGAAGAGTTCTGGCATGTGCTTTTTTGTGCCTTAAAAATAGAGGGAAATATAAAAGCCAAACATTCAGTAAGCTGTTATGCGACATCGTTTATGTTTTTTGTTCGAATGGTGTGCCAAGTCTTTGATCATCGGTTAAGATGGACAAGAAAAAGAAATATAAGTTTGTACAGGACGTCAGTCATCTACATATCAAAGCGACAACTTTTATTTCATAGCGCCTTTAATTTTTATACTGGGTCACGTGCTCCATGAGTCGAGATGTTTCAGAGCAGTCATCAGCCTTACCATCAAGCCCGACAATTTTTATAGAGGGACAATCCTTTACGCCTTCAGAATTGGCAGGGTGTGAAGAATGCGATGCTATTTACCGTAAGGTCACGTTGGCTGCGGGTGAACGTGCTTACTGCAACTGTTGTGGTGCCGAATTATATCGACGAAGCAAGTCGCTCAGCACTTTGCTAGCGCTGGTGCTCACAGCGCTGATTGTATTTGCGATTGCCAATAGTTTTCCCATTGTAAAGGTCGAATTGCAGGGGAATTCCTCTCAGACCACGCTCATTGGTGCCGCGATGGCGATGTTTCATATTGATCGGGCATTTGTGGGGGTGCTCATTCTGATCACGACCTTTATTGTTCCTTTATTAGATTTATTGTTACTCACTTACGTTCTGGCTTCGGTGAGTATATTTAAAACGCGTCCTTCTTATTTGTTGGTGGCACTCAGAGCCCTGTTTCTTTTTCGAGAATGGGGCATGATTGAGGTATTCCTGATTGGTGTACTGGTGACACTGGTCAAGCTGATCGCAATGGTGGTGGTCATTCCGGGTATTGCACTTTGGGCATTTGCACTATTGAGTGTGTTACTGGTTTATATTGCATCGTTTAAGATCAATGATCTGTGGGATGAAATTGACAGGAGGGTGCCATGAGTACTCAACATGAGTCACAGCAACAGCATGTGGTCAGTCCTGTTTCCGTTGTGCATCCACCTCGAGCGCATGAACTTTCGCTCGTGCGTTGTCATTGTTGCGGGCTGCTCAATCATGTCGACATCTCGCATACCGATGAGAGCATACCTAAGTGCGTCCGATGCCACAGTGCATTGCATGCGCGAAAACCCAGTAGTTTAAACCGGACTTTTGCACTGGCCGTGGCAGCAAGTATTTTGTACATACCCGCCAACGTATTGCCCATGACCATTACCAATTCATTATTGGGCAGTCAGCAAGATACTATCATGAGTGGGGTGATTTACTTCTGGAAAAGTGGTGATTATCTGGTGGCGACGGTCATCTTTATGGCCAGTATTTTTATTCCACTGCTTAAACTATTTATTCTATTTTTCCTGCTGATTGCAGTCCGCATGCAATCTTCATTACGCTGGCGTTTTTCGCCTGAGCATTGTTCGATTTTATACCGGATTGTTGAGTTTATTGGCCGTTGGTCCATGATTGATGTTTTTGTGGTGGCCTTACTCACCGCGCTGATTCAGATTCAATCACTGGCCACGATCTTGGCTGGGCCGGGTGCTGTTGCATTTGGCGCCGTGGTAGTCCTGACCATGTTTGCATCCTTGAGTTTCGACCCGCGAATGATTTGGGATAACTATTATTCCGGACAGTCCAAACAGCAGTCCCAGACAGCTCAAGGCACAGCGACCACGATGATGGAGCAGCACCATTGAATTACATTTTCCCTTTAATGACCTTTAAAAAGAACGATAAGCATGTCTGAGCATACTCCAAACAGTGAACATCCCGTTCCAGATCCGAATCATACTTCGCGTGGCTTGCCTGAACCACAAAAGAGAAAAGGCAAGTGGCGGCCGGCACTGATCTGGCTTATTCCGCTTGTGGCGTTATTGATCGCGCTCTCGCTGGCGGTTAAGGCCATTTTAAACACCGGGCCTACAATCGATGTATCGTTCCGTACGGCCGAAGGCTTGGTGGCAGGCAAAACCACTGTGCGTTACAAACAGGTCGATATCGGACTAGTGCGTCAAATTGATTTAGCTGACGATGGCTCTCATGTCATTGCCAAAATCGAGCTACGCAAAGACGCCAGCCAGTTTGCCTCAAAAGATTCGCGTTTCTGGGTGGTGCGTCCACGAATTGGAACCAGTGGTGTATCTGGCATTGATACCTTATTGTCGGGTGCATATATCGAGGTCGATGGCGGCAAGTCCAAAGAGAAGCAAGAGGAATTTACCGGGCTTGAAGTGCCGCCTGTGGTGGCATCGGATGTACCCGGCAAAGTCTATTTTCTTAAAGCACGTGATTTGGGTTCGCTGGATATTGGCTCACCGATTTATTATCGACGCATCAACGTCGGGCAGATTACAGCGTATAAACTCTCGCAAGATGGCAAGAGCGTCGAGTTACAAACCTTTGTTCGCTCACCTTACGATAAATTTGTCACCACCGATGCGCGCTTTTGGCAAGCCAGCGGCGTTGATGTCACGCTCAATGCATCAGGCTTTAATTTAGACACCCAGTCATTGGCCAGTATTGTGGCGGGCGGGATTGCCTTTGGTTATCCTGAATCATCTAATGCGGGGGTTGCGGCCAATCACAGTCGTTTTAATCTGGCAGATTCACGCGCAGAAGCGCTTAAAGAGCCAGACGGCCGACCAAAACAGATCATTATGTACTTTAATCATTCTATTCGTGGTCTAACTGCAGGCGCACCGATTGACTTTATGGGCTTAGAAATTGGGAATGTGAAATCGATTAATGTTGAATTCAACGCCAATTATACGCAGCTTCGTATGCGGGTTGAGGCGCTGATTTATCCGTCGCGTCTGGCCAACGGTAAAGAGCTCGATCCAGATGGTGATATTTTCAGATCATTTATCCAGCAAGGCTGGCGTGCTCAAATGCGCACAGGGAATTTGCTAACGGGCCAAAATTATATTGCCTTTGATAAGTTCCCGAAAGCCAAACCAGCAAATCTAATCATTCGACCAAATGGTGTCGTGGAAGTTCCGACCACGCCAACAGAACTCAGTGGCTTACAGGCTCAGGTTTCACAAATTGCCGACAAGCTCACCAAATTCCCACTGGTTGAAATTGGTCAAGATGTCCGCAAAACGCTGAAAAACATGAATACCGCTATTGAATCGACCGACAAGCTGGTTAAACAGTTAGATGGAAAAGTTGCACCAGATTTGCAAGCCACACTCACTGAAGTACGTAAAACTGTGAAATCAAGCGAATCAATTTTGTCGAGTGATGCACCAATGCAGCAAGATGTTCGCCGTGCGTTACAGCAAATGACGCGCGCCGCAGCATCCTTGCAATTGATGGCGGATTATATTGAACAACATCCAGAATCTTTGATTCGCGGCAAATTACCAGAGGATGATGATGATAAATAAGATTACACACCCAGTGTCACTGGGTCGTCGACTACTGGGATGTGTCACATTTGTGGCTTTACCGTGGCTTCTCAGTGCCTGTAGCAGTTCGCCAACACCGAACTATTATACGCTTTCACCTCAGGTAACGCCTTTGGCCAGCTCGAATGTTCGAGTCATTGAGGTGCTTCCTGTAGCGTTGCCCGACCGCCTCAACCGTATTCCGTTGGTCTTGCAGCAACCTTCGGGCGAATCCAAGGTACTCGATAATGATCGCTGGACCTCTACCTTTAGCTCTGAACTGCGTGATAGTCTGTCGGCTGGATTACAACGTAAGCTGGGCGCCGTCGATCGCTACAGCAGCGGTATGACTGGCGGGCAGGTCTCGTATCGTATTGCAACCGACTTTTCTCATTTCGATATCATCAGCGCGGGTAATGGTGAAAAGATGAAATCGAATGCTCGTATGATTGATGTGGCGGTGGCTTGGATTATCAAACGACAAGAACCGATCAATGCACCTGTGAAAACCGCAGCGGCGGGAAGTGCGGAAATTGCCGATCGTCAAATGAGTTGTCGTATGACTTTTCAGCAGCCAGTGGCATCTGGTGCAGGTGATATTCAGGCAACTGTGCGTGCTTCTAGTATGGCAATGGAACGTGTGATTGATGCTGTGGCGCAGTCCGTAGTCGCCACCGAAGCCAAAACACGCCCTACCATTCAGAGCGTACGTTGTTCGTAAAACTTCAGCATCATTAAAAAAGCCTCACACGTTGAGGCTTTTTTTATCGAGATGATCAAATCGCCTTAAAAGACTCGCTAGTCAAGAATTCTAGGGTTTTATAGATTGACTCTGTTGTGATACCGCTGTACGTTTTGTTTAGTTCTTTTTTGGAACTTAAAATTAGGTTTAGGTTTTATATTGATATTGCTGAAAAATAAATAGATTCGGTTAACTACATGATGAAAGAATTTGCGAGGAAAATAACATGAACCCACATCAAATGACGGGGCTTGAAATGATGCAAGCATTTCAAAAAGGCTTGGTTCCAGCTCCTGGAATTTCAAAAACCATGGGAATGGGTGAGTTGGTCGAAGCCGAGTTTGGCCGAATTGTCATGCGTGCATTGGCCGATGAGCGTCATACCAATCCTTTAGGTGGCGTACATGGCGGATTTGCCGCAACTGTTTTGGATTCTGTCACTGGATGTTCAGCGCATTCGGTTCTGGCTGCTGGAGAAGGCTATGGGACCACCGATCTGGCCATAAAAATGTGCCGTCCAGTACCGTTTAATACGCCGCTCATAGCAGAAGGGAAAGTAATTAATATCGGGAAAAACCTGATTATTTCTGAAGGCTATCTGCGTGATGAAGAAGGAAAACTCTATGCGCATGCCACCGCAACCAATATGATTTTGCGTGCCAAATCAGCCTGAAAAAAGCATTAAAATAATATTTAGATGCGTGACATCAATTTATTTTTTAAAATTGAAATAGAAAATTAGACTTCATCTCATCATCCGGTTCGCAAGTGTCGAACAGCAGAACCGGATTGTTTGAGCATTTAAAGCTTGAACATTAACAGGCATGGCTAAAATGCGGTGCCAATAACTGTAGTCCACGGGTAATGTCGTGCAAAGACGAGCCATTCATCCAGAAGGATTTCTTTAGTATCAAGGTTGTCATAATACTGTCGGCCTGATCTTCATCATTTAGGTTGCATACAAGGCCGTAGCGATTTTCTAAAATCTTATTATTTTCAATAAACTGAATATAGTAAGCATGTAAATCCTGTGCATAGCCGAATACTGCATCACGTTGTTTTTTCATTGTTACGCTCCACCAGATATTGTTGATAATTTGATCTGCTCATGGCTATTGTTATGCAAAAGTAAAACGTCGTCAACTTGAATTTGTAACGAATTCAAGATAGATTAATAAAATACGATGAATGGTCAAGCGAGGAGGAGAATGATGGCTGAACAACATAAAAATGAGCACGGCGGTGCACGCGCCAATGCGGGTCGAAAGGCAAAATTTCAGGAACCCACTAAGGTGATTCGTGTGCCTGAGTCGCAAGTGGCATTTATCAAACAATGGCTGCTCGATAATTTAAAAACCAATAACCTGGTCGATTTTAAAGCTTCGATCAAGGCACAGGCGATTCAGCCCAATACCGCCAAAATCTATCAGATTCCACTTGCCACTGAGCGCGTTGCGGCAGGTTTTCCGTCGCCGGCACAAGATCACGTCGAACAGGGACTCGATTTAAACGAATATCTGATTCGTAACGAAAGTGCCACGTTTATTGTGAAGGCCAATTCGCTTTCCATGCTCGATGCAGGTATTGATATCGACGGTCCACTGATTGTTGACCGTAGCCTTCCTGCAAAATCGGGCGATATTGTGATCGCCATGGTCGACAATGAATTTACGGTCAAACGCTTGATGATCGATCATCATTTTCAGCCTCCAAAAATCTGGCTAAAAGCCGAAAATCCTGACTTTCAAGATATTTATATCGATGAAGGCCAAGAATTGGTGATTTGGGGTGTAGTGACTTACAACCTTAAACGAATGCGATAAGTCCATGAAACAGCGTATTTTTGCGCTCGTCGACGTCAATAATTGTTACGTCAGTTGTGAGCGAGTATTCGACCCCAAATTACATCAACGCCCAGTGGTTGTTTTGTCTAATAACGATGGCTGTGTCGTGTCACGCTCTAAAGAAGCCAAGGCATTGGGCATTAAAATGGCAGTTCCGCTTTTTCAGATTCAGCATTTAATTCGTCGGCATCACGTGGTCGTGCTTTCGAGCAACTATGCACTGTATGCCGAAATGTCCAGACGCTTTATGAATATTCTGGCTAACTTTGTCGGGCCGAACGATCAGGAAATCTATTCCATTGATGAATGTTTTTTGGAGCTGACCGACCATCAACACAGAGAAAACCTCAGTCAATATGCACGCCAGATTTTAAAAACCGTACAGACATGGTTAGGACTACCGTGCTGTATTGGTATTGGTTACTCAAAAACTCAAGCCAAAATGGCCAATCACCTCGCCAAAACCCATGCTGCATTTGATGGTGTCTGTAACATGGTCGATGAAGACCCCTGTGTGATTGAAGATTTGCTGGCACACACCGATGTAGGGGAGGTGTGGGGCGTCGGGCGCAAGCTACAAAAGCGTCTTGAACAAATGCAGATTTGCAGCGTGATGGATTTGGTTGAAGCTGATGATAAGCGACTCGGTCAACATTTTTCAGTGATGCTTGAAAATACAGTCCGTGAGCTTCGAGGGATATCTTGTATTGAACTTGAACATCAAGTGCCCGATAAGCAGCATATTATTAGTAGCCGTAGCTTTGGACAACCTGTTAAGGATTTGCAAAATCTGAGTGAAGCCTTAACGCAGTTTACCCAGCGGGCTGTAGAGCGGCTTTATGCACAGCGCCTGTTATGTAAATCGATCGGCGTTAGTATCCGTACTAACCGCTTTCAAGACGCTGAGTATTTTCATCCCTATACGATTGTCCATTTGAGAGATTACACTGACAATCTGCTGGAAATTAATAAAGCGGTTCAATATGGATTAAAGTGTATCTTTAAAGTAGGGCACAGCTACAAAAAAGCCGGTATTACGCTA
Source organism: Acinetobacter sp. 243_ASPC (assembly GCF_001054715.1). Classification (NCBI taxonomy): domain Bacteria; kingdom Pseudomonadati; phylum Pseudomonadota; class Gammaproteobacteria; order Moraxellales; family Moraxellaceae; genus Acinetobacter; species Acinetobacter sp. 243_ASPC. The sequence continues at coordinate 31,103 of NZ_JVOR01000079.1, forward strand.
CTAGATGTAATTCCCCGGCAGCAATATGTACCAGATCTGTTTTTCAATGCACAGAGCACCATTAAAAATCAAAAATTACTGGATATATTGATACAAATAAACAAAGAGCATGGCAAAGATCGAATTGTTTTGGCTCCTTTGACGAATAAGCAGCCTCGACCTTGGAAAATGAATCAGGCACATAAATCGCCCAGTTATCTTACTCAGTGGGCGGATGTGCTGAGGGTGCAATGATTAAATCATAAGTGTTGGTTTTGGTAAAAATAACCTTATTTTTTGATTATAATGAAAGAATAAAAGTATATTTTTTCTTTAAATTGAAAAAATTGTCACTAATTTGGCTTTAAATGAAAAAAAATTTAAAAAATGAAATAAAAAAGTGATTTTAAGGGAAACAATCCCACCCTGATTTTCCTACACTATATCTCAAGGGTGTGATAGGGATCGAAAAGAGTAGCATGCACCAAAACGTATAACGTTAGTGTGTACTCACCCAAAAGGTCTCGATTCGGCTTAGGACGCTATAGATCAAGAGTTTATAGGCAAAAGGTTACAGCTTACAAAGCTTTAATTGTTGAAGTTAAACATATTGTTTTCCCTAAACACCCTCAAAATTTTAAAAGAATATAAAACATTATAAAAATCTAACGTTCAGCACTTACATACTATCTTCATCTTCATCTTCATCTTCATCTTCATCTTCATCTTCAT
>NZ_JVOR01000080.1:0-935 GCF_001054715.1 Acinetobacter sp. 243_ASPC
ACGCTTTGTAGAAGACAAAAGCATATTGATATTGCAATCAGCTATCAGAAAAGTCGTGATGGGTTACACCTACTCGTCGACTCTACAGGATTAAAATTTTTAGGTGAAGGCGAATGGAAGCGTAAGAAACATCAGCCAGAATATCGTCGTCAATAGCGTAAACTTCATATGGGTATAGATGCTAATACCCTACAAATACGAGCAGTTCAGCTTACAACCAATAATGTCAGTGATTCACAGGTACTTGTGGATTTACTTGATCAGATTCCACAAGATGAGCGGATTGACTCTGTTTATACCGATGGAGCTTATGACACGAAATTATGCAGACAAGTGATTTCAGATCGTCATGCACATGCCGTAATTCCTCCAAGAAAAAATGCAAGACCATGGAAAGATAAGAAATTGGGATCCTTAGAAAGAAATGAACTATTGAAAACAATCAAACGTCTAGGAAGAACGCTTTGGAAAAAGTGGTCTGGCTATCATCGGCGCAGTTTGGTTGAAACTAAGATGCATTGTATCAAATTATTGGGCGATAAACTCAGTGCTAGGAACTTTCAAAGTCAAGTGAATGAGATTTATGCACGTGTGGCAGTATTAAATAAATTTACGGAATTAAGCAGACTTAACACCCAAGTTGTGCCTTGAATTTGGTAGTACTTGGTGAAATCAGCCTTTAAAAGGTTTGTGCAACAAAGCCAGAAGAAACTATAAATATAAGCATTTATATAGTTTTAACCACACCAAAATCAATCAACACAGCAGCAATAAACCCAGCGTTATTCTTATCACCAATAAGTGGTAATAATTTTGCTACCGAGATTGATAAACCATTTTAAATCAGATATTTTAAAAAGATAAATGGTCGACACAAGACATTTAAGCCCTTGCTATTGTTGTAATAGGCTAATGAAGATATCACCTAACAGTGA